>JAGQUY010000076.1 GCA_020438245.1 Bacteroidota bacterium | reverse complement strand
GCGCTTTCCAATTGGCTGGAAGTGGAAATCAAGCGGGAAGGGAAGATCCACAACCAACGCTATGAGAAAGGCGTCACAAAGTCTAAATTAACCGTGGTCGGAAAGACCAAATCGACCGGGACCAAGATAACTTTTAAGCCTGACGACACCATTTTCACTCAGACAACCAAGTTTACCTACGATACATTGGCCAAAAGGCTTCGTGAACTGGCCTTTTTGAACAAAGGGCTGAGAATCAGGTTGCTGGATGAACGCGATGGCAAGCGCAAGGAAAACGAGTTCCTTTTTAAAGGTGGAATTGTTTCCTTTGTCGAGAATCTGACGGAAAAAAAGGAAAAGATTCACAAAAAAATCGTCTACTTCAATAAAGAGAAAGACAGCATCCAGCTTGAAGTCGCTATGCAGTACGATGACGGCTACTCCGAAAACGTTTTTACTTATGCTAACAACATCAATACGACCGAGGGTGGGACACATCTCAGTGGATTCCGTTCAGCCCTCACGCGGGCTATCAACAACTGTGCCAAGTCACGTAAGCTAATAAAAGACAACACGGCGATTGTCGGTGACGACACTCGTGAAGGATTGACCGCGGTTATCAGTGTCAAGATTCCCGACCCTCAATTCGAAGGACAAACCAAGACCAAACTCGGGAATTCGGAGGTTGAAGGGTTGGTGGCTTCGGCCACTTTGGATGCCTTGAGCAGTTTTTTCGAAGAAAATCCGGCGGTTGCCAAGAAGATTATCGAGAAGGTCGTTACCGCTTCCCGTGCCCGTGAGGCAGCCCGCAAGGCCCGCGAACTTACACGTCGCAAGGGCGCATTGGAGTCCGGCGGTCTGCCCGGTAAACTCGCGGATTGTTCGGAAAGAGATCCTTCGCTGTGTGAAATCTATCTTGTTGAGGGGGATTCAGCCGGCGGTTCGGCTAAGCAGGGCCGCGACCGTACCTTCCAGGCCATTTTGCCGTTGAAAGGTAAGATTCTCAACGTGGAAAAGTCGCGCATGGATAAGATTCTCAGTAATGAAGAAATCCGTACGATCATTACCGCCTTGGGCACTGGCGTGGGAACGGACTTTAATCTGGAAAAGTTGCGCTATCACAAGCTGATTCTGATGTGTGACGCGGACGTTGACGGTTCACACATCCGGACATTGCTGCTGACCCTGCTTTATCGCCAGATGCGGCCCTTAATTGAGAACGGACACGTGTATATTGCCCAACCTCCTCTGTTCAAAATCAAGCGCGGAAAGCGTGAAGAGTACATTGAGTCGGAACAGGAAATGAGCGAGATGATCCTGGATATGGGGATGGACGGTCTCAAATTGCGGAAGATTAAAGGCAAGAAGTTGTTCAATTCCGGTCAGTTTAAGGATATCCTGAGCACTTTGGTGGATATGGAGCGGATTATCGGAATTTTGGGGCGAAAGGGAGTGAATTTTGAGGAATACTGCCAAAATTACAACCAAAGTACCAAAAAAATGCCGAAATACATCCTTAAAGAGGAAGGCAAGGATCACTACATTACCAGTGATGAAGAGCTCGCCAAGCTGACACAAGGCTCGGAAGAGGCTGAGTACAGCGAAATTTTTGAGCACAATGACCTGGAGCTGATTCAGGAACGTTTGCAAAAGTATGAAATGTCCTGTGAAGAATTTGCCAAACCCGATCTGAGTGACCCGATTGAGGTCAACACGAACAGGAAAAACAAGAAAGCCGCCGAAGCACCCGTGCTCAAGCCGGTGTTCGCCATCGAAAGTGACAAGGACAAGAACGAGTTCTATTCGCTTCAGGAGGTCCTCGAATTCGTTCGGGTACAAGCGACCAAAGGTGTTGATATAAAAAGGAAAAAGAGACTAGGGGAAATGAACCAGCAGCAATAGTGGGATACGACCATGGATCCCAAACGCCGG
>JAGQUY010000075.1 GCA_020438245.1 Bacteroidota bacterium | reverse complement strand
CGTATGCCGTCTGCGGTGGGCTACCAGCCGACGCTGTCCACGGAAATGGGCGAACTCCAGGAACGAATCACTTCCACCAAAAAGGGGTCTATCACGTCGATTCAAGCTATTTATGTTCCGGCAGACGATTTGACCGATCCTGCGCCCGCAACGGCCTTTGCCCACCTCGATGCCACAACTGTATTGTCGCGGTCGATTGCCGAACTTGGGATTTATCCTGCAGTGGATCCACTGGATTCAACCTCGAGAATTTTGGATCCTCAAATCGTGGGACAAGAGCACTATGATGCCGCAAAACGAGTTCAGGAGATTTTGCAGAAGTACAAAGATCTGCAGGACATTATTGCTATTCTTGGTATGGACGAACTCTCAGACGATGATAAAATTACCGTTGCTCGAGCGCGTAAAATTCAACGATTCTTGTCCCAGCCGTTCCATGTTGCCGAACAGTTTACGGGAACCCCAGGACGTTATGTCAAGAAGGAAGATACCATCTCCGGCTTCAAGGCGATCTGCGAAGGACAAATGGACGATCTCCCTGAACAGGCGTTCTACATGGTCGGAACGCTGGATGAAGCGGTCGAAAAAGGTAAGCAATTGAAAGGCTGATGATCGTGGCGGACGATAAAACGTTTAAAGTTGAGGTTATTACTCCCCAAAAAGTGGTATTCAACGGTGAGGTGATTGGTTTCTTTGCCCCGGGGGTTCTCGGCAGTTTTGAAATTCTAAAGAATCACACCGCTTTTATCACTTCCATGAAAATTGGCGAGCTATGCTTGCGCCACCCTGATGGGTATGATGAATACTATGCTACGAGCGGCGGTTTCGTCGATGTTCACGAAAATAAAGTGTTGGTTCTTGCGGAAACGTGTGAGCGTGCGGCCGATATTGATGTCAATCGTGCCAAGGCGGCACACGACAAAGCGAGAAAGAAGCTCGAAGAACGTTCGAACTACGATCTGGATCAAGTAACGCAGGCTTTACTGAGAGCTACGAATCGGCTGAGAATTGCTGAGGAGAAGAACAAGAAGAGTCCCTGACTCTGCATAAAGATTAATAAAAAAGCCGCCCCTTACAGAGGGACGGCTTTTTTCGTTTACTAAAGATGTTACTGTATCGCCTTCACCGATCCGTCCTTATAAGCAATCTGCCATTTCTGCACGGCGTCACTGCCATTTGGACTCTTGGCAGGTTGTAACGTCAGTACTTTTGGCTGCCGAACCATATTTGATCGACTCGCGCTTTGCCCGTTCGAAACTGGCCAAGCAAAGCAAACTTTTATTGCTTTATCCGTGGAAATGGTCGTGTCGTTGCGGACAATGACCACGCCGTTCTTTGCCAAATCGGCAATTTGCTGATTGTGCGCAGTTATCAGGTCCTCAGAATACCTGTTCGATGCGTTATTGAGGTTCTCCGTCGATGTGAAATGGTCAATCTTAACTATTTCTTTTGCGTCCTGTGCAATCGCAAGGCCTGAAAGCAACAACGGAAGTACTACCGAAAAAAAAACTTTGGTCATAGGATCCTCTCTGTTATGCAGCAAACTTAGTCAATTTTTGATTAAAATCTCAACATCTATTTGATCAGTTTTAACTCAACCAAAAGTCGCCTCATTTTTTCTTTATTGGAAGGTTCAAGAGGAACCAGGGGCATTCGATAGACTTCCTCCATCATGCCCATCAGATACATCGCATATTTGACCGGAATTGGATTGGATTCCACGAAATTGATATTCATAAGATCGATGTATCTGTAGTGAAGATCGCGGGCATCCGACCAATTTCCCTCGTGTGCGAATCGGCAAATCGAAGCCATAATACCCGGAATCTGGTTGCCGGCGACCGAGATGACACCATCTGCACCCATACTCAACATCGGCAGAGTTAGAGCATCGTCGCCGGACAACACGAGGAAGTCTTTAGGCCTGTATTTCAGTATTTCGGCGAATTGGCTGAAATTGGCAGATGCTTCTTTCACACCGATGATATTGGGTGTCTTTGCAAGCTCCAATATAGTCCGGGCCTCTATGTTACCGCCGGTTCTCCCCGGAACGTTATATAGAATAGCGGGAATTTGGATCGATCCAGCAACGGCTTCAAAATGCCGGCGGTACCCTTTTTGGGTCGGCTTGTTGTAATAAGGACCTACCAGCAAAACTGCGTCCGCACCAAGATCTTGCGCTTGCTTGGAATACTCGATCGATGACGAGGTGGCATTGGTTCCGGTTCCGGCGACAACTGGGACGCGATGATTGGCCTGCTTGACAACTGTGGAAATTACCAAAGCCCGTTCCCTGTCGTTCATCGTGGCTGATTCCCCGGTCGTGCCGCAGGGTACCAGAAAATCCACGCCGTTTTCAATTTGAAAATCCACGAATTTTTTTAAGGCGATGTCGTCGATCTGTCCATCACTTTTGAAAGGAGTTACCAAGGCTGTTCCACAGCCCCTCAGAGAAGTTTGGATCATGCTGATCTCATGTTTTTTCGATCATATAGTGAAGTTTTATCCGATTTCAATCGAGCGCTTTCTGTTCTTGAGTGTTTTCTTCAGCAGTCCCCAGCCAACGGTCAAATAATATACGACAATCAAAAGAAAGACCAAAAGTAAAAGGGTCAACCAGATCGGGTTGTTTTGATCGAAAAGATGAAGTGACGATTTTTCACCGGTGATCGAATAAATAAGCCACAGATGCAAAACGTAGGCGAATAGGGACTGACTGCCGATGACCAGAACTGTCTTTGATTTGTGCCATCCCTTGATTTCCAGAATCCAAAACAAAGAAAAAATGACCAAAAGAATGCCCAGGCGCATCAGAACCCAATTCGGGCTCGTTAGCCAGAAGCTGTCGTATTCGAAGAAAGTAAAGGGAATCCGATCGGCTATCCAAGCAAGAACAAAAAGGAGTCCGCCGCAGACAGATAGGGCAGCAATAGCACGCGGCTCACGATCGTATTCAGCGTTGTCCAAAAAAAAGAATCCGGCAATAGACCCAGCCAGAAGAAATACGGACCATGGAAACAATGGAAATAGCGGATTGTGAAGGCCGTTCAGGTAATTGGCAAGCGCAGGATGAAGCGTTGACGAGAAATCGATCTTCCAAATTATTGGTGTGAAGAACAGCGCGGCGAGGGTGACTACCGTCACCATCCCGATGAGTGCTGTACGCTGTC
>JAGQUY010000074.1 GCA_020438245.1 Bacteroidota bacterium | reverse complement strand
CGATGTCAGCATAATAGGTGCACTTGTTTTGGTTGTTCTCGTTCTTAGGATCCCTGTTCGAACAACCCCGCCTAATCCAGGATTGTCTAAGTCGCCCATTGAGCTGCATGGTGGAGTAATAACAATTCAAGAGAGGCGGCAAAAACAGCCTGCAAAGCCGTCCATCCCAATTGCCAGTGATCGAGAGGGTTTATTGTTGGATGAAACGATTGAAAATACTGAATTGGAGGCCATTCCACCAATTCCAACGGAGGTTGAACCAATCGAAGCCTTATCATCGAAAGAAGACTTTCTTGTCTTCGATCAGCAGCCAAGTTTGATTGGCGGCAACGCCTACCTAAGGCAACATATTCAGTATCCTGCTATGGCGCGCCAGTTGGGTTTTGAGGGTGTCGCAACAATTCAGCTTTTGATTGACGAAGCCGGCCATGTACTCGAAGCCGTGGTTCTGTCCGAAGATGGTAACGTCGGTTTTGGAGAGGCAGCGATAGCGGTTCTAATACATGCAAGATTCAAGCCGGCAATGCAACGGAATCTGCCTGTCAAGTCACGAGTGGCCATTCCGGTTCATTTCAAACTTCGATAGTCGATTGGGAAATTGGACAGTCAACTGAAAGAAAAGACAATAAAAAAAGTAAGAATCCATGTCGGGCTTTTGGAAGTCTTGGCTCGCTGGTCAGCCTTGAATTCTTTTAGAAACTTCCATGCTTCTGCCTTTTTTCGGGTCTTGGCGGACACGCGAATTTGACGTCCTTGCTGGTCGACGTAGGCAAGATAGTAGCGTCCGTTGGGGTGCTTGAAGAAATACATACGGCCTCCTTGGGATGGAGGCAGGTCAAACTAAGTAGTACTTTAAGTAGTACGCCGACTACTTAATCCATTATTGTGGCCATTATCGCCTTTGAGGCATGTCTCGGAAATTCAATATTTCCAATAGGTAAGATGTGGGCCATCAGGGATTTGAACCCCGGACCAAAGGATTATGAGTCCTCTGCTCTAACCGCTGAGCTAATGGCCCAAATTTCAAGACAAATCAATTCTTCGACCAACAGAATCGTTTCAGAACGGGCACAAAGTAATTTTGGAGCAGGAAAAAAACAAGAGAATTATGGAGAGATAACGCAGTTGCTATCGGCTTGAAGAAGACTGGAAGCTCTGGATGGCTTCCTCTTGGCTCATATGAATTTCGAAAACTTCGGTCAGCTTGGTGATATTCAGTACATTCTTGACAAACTCGTTCAGACCACCGATTTTGAGCTCTGCGTCCTTATTTCGGGCCATATTGAAAAGAGATATTAAACTGCCCAAACCGCTGCTGTTAATACGTTTAATCCTCGACAAGTCCACCACGATTTGGCGGAAGGAGTCTTCCAACAATTCGGACAGACCGTTCTGAATCATCTTAATGTGTTCATCGGTCATGAGTTTGTCTTCAATTTCAAGAACAGCCAAGGTATCTGTAATTTTTTTCGAGGTTACTTTGACTCGGGTCTCACTGGCAATTTGCACTTTTTTGCTTTGTTTCATAGGGCCCTGATGACTCATATTAGGATGTTTTATTCTTGCCGAGTTTTGAATTGATTTCTTCGAGATGTCGATTCATGTCTCGTAGATGTCGCTCCAAGATCCAGACTTCCTCACCGGTTTTCTGAATGGCCACCTCATCACCGCTTCGCCCGCCGTAACTGAGGCTGTTGCAAATTTCGTCGAACGTGTCCGCGGAGTGCTTCAAGTACGTGACAAAATATCGGACATCCTTCCGAACCTCAGACATGTCGATATTTTTTGATTTTGAAAGATCATTGGCCTTGAGACGCAGATACGTCACGTTGAGCTTAAAAGTATTCAGATCGTCTATAAGGCGGTCAATATCAACCTGACGTTCCTGGGCGGGAGACATTCGTAAATCAACTTCCATGGATTTGAGATCCATTTGGATGCGCCGCAAATCCGTGGCAACCTCGCGAATCTTGTCAACAAGCATGGCCATGGTCGGTGTGATGTTCGTTGAAATTGACGGTATGACGGTTAAACAGTCTAACCATTTTTTGAGATACAGTCAAACTATTTGTAAACGGCAGAAGACAGGGACCGTACAACCTTTTCCAAGTCCGATCTACCGGTGTACTGGATAGAAGCTGCAGCTAGAATCTGTCCGGTGTCGACTTGCACAAGGCGGGCGTCAATTTCAGTTGATTTTTCCCGATGGGCCACGCTTCCGACAACGATTGCATCGACACCTACCAGCATGCCTACCTGAGCTGCTGTTGCCTGATCAACCGATTCTGTCAATTCAAAGTCCTGTTCCTGAAACACCTTGTCCAACTGTCCGCGCTCGATGACGAGAAAGCAACCTGACTGCACGAACGAAGTGGTTAATTTATCACGAATGTCACCCGGGGCGGCGGAATCGGATGACGGTGTAAATTCGAAAATGGCAATCTTAAGTTTATTCTCCGGGACGTGCTCGCACGTTCCCTGCGCCACGGACTCCGAGCCGTTATTATAGAAAACCGGTTTGTGACGTTCCATTTTTTGGATAGCCAGGGAAATCTCTTTTTGCAGTGCATCGGCATCGGGCGTATCGACATCTGCCAACTCGTCATTCGGAGAACCGTTTTCTTGCGCACGACGGAGATATTCCAAGGCGGCAACCGGCTTTTTCTGTCGACTCAGCATCGCTGCAGCCATCAAATTCAACGTTTTACTTTGCGGGCTTATTTTGAGTGCCTTGTTGAGAGCTTGCCGCGCCTCCTTATAGTCCTGTTTTTCAAATCGCAGCCGTGCGAAAAGTGCCAAGGAAGGCCAGTGGTCCGGGAAGGAAGAAAGGTTTGTTCGCACTATTTTTTCAGCATCGTCCTTGTCCCCCTTGGTGTAGGCGGCCAAGGCACGGCGGAAAAGAATCTGAGGATTCTCCGGTGCCCGGACTGAAGTTTTGGCCGGCCTCCGCCGTTGTGCAGAAAGTGTTGGCGGCAGGGCAACTGTCAAAAGAAGAAGCAAGACTGGAATCCCGACTTTCATGACTTATTATGACTCCTGAAAGTATGAAGGAACGTATAGAATTTGACGAAGTACGATGAGAAGGAAGCCACCAGAAGGCCCGTGCTTAACCACAAGAGAGTTTCGTACAAACGATCCAATAAGTACAATTCCTTGACGGTGTAAACAGCGACCATGAAGGCGATTATCGTGACCGTGGTTTTTCCGAGCAGATTGGAAACGAAAAGGTGGTTATATCTGGTTCTTACGTATAATCCGGCAAAGAAAATCAGCAGATCGCGAACAACCAGAATTCCAAAAAACCAGAATGGGAAATCTTCGCGAGTTGTGGCCAAGAACAGGATGACAATGGCCATGCCCACTTTGTCCGCCAAGGGGTCCACAATTTTTCCAAAATCAGTAACCTGGTTCAGTTTGCGAGCAAGCCAACCGTCAAACAGGTCTGTCAGGCTGCCCAAGACGATGAAAACAAGGGCGGTTAGACTGTACGATGGATCCGTTTTACCAAGATGCAGGTAGTGGATAACGGGAATGACAAACAATATTCTGGACAAACTCAGAACATTGGAAACGGTCCAGATACGATGAATAGAGCGGCTCTCGGCCATAGCAATCAGTCGGTGGTGAAGGTTCGGGCGATGGCATCCAATTCGCGCAGATATTTTAGCTTATTAGTTTCTTCGGGAAAAAAAACGGCAAGATCAATAAAAAAGACGCTTCGGCGTGAAGCATCGAAAAAACCATATGATCTGAAGGCGCCGCCAAATGCGTGCTGGATGGAGACAGTTTTCCAAACACCGTCATATCGGAGCGCATTGCGACCGGCAAAGTCGGCTGGTCTTATCCTGTCGTACATTGGAACGGTCTGCACCGGATCAACAAATCGGCCACCGATCCACGATCGAGTACGATGCATCCACTCCGTTGTTAGAATGCTTTCCGGGTCCTGGGTAGAATCCAAACTTGTCCAATGTATGGAGATCCATCGTTGCAGGGATTGGATTTGAGAATTGGAATGGAAGCGGACATAGTGCGAGTCCGGTACTTCAGAAATTAGTTCGAAATCAGGATGAACGCGCAGGCTCCAGCCGTATTTTGTTCTTAGGCTCTGCGGGA
Organism: Bacteroidota bacterium; assembly: GCA_020438245.1. Taxonomy (GTDB): domain Bacteria; phylum CLD3; class CLD3; order SB21; family SB21; genus JAGQUY01. The sequence continues at coordinate 2,599 of JAGQUY010000074.1, read as the reverse complement.
GTGATTTATCCTCCAAAGGTGCAGACGTGGAATACAAAAACTGAGAAAGGGATGCCAAACAGTGCTCGTCCACCAATTGGAACATTTCTTCAGCACCATTCTGAAGACGAGTATTCATCGTGGCCGGATCCGGACTGACAAGGACCAGAACCAGCTGACCACGAGCCCACTCATCGTTACGTGAAAAGACGACATGACCCTCTTGAACGGCTTGGCGTGCATCCGTATTCAACATGCTCCGCACGGTGGCTGAAACCTCTTTTTCGGAGGAAAGATCTCCAATGAACATCAGGTTCTTATATTTCTTGTAAACATCAAACAAGCTGATGTCAACTCGTTGCAGATAAAATTCGGTTTCAGGCTGAGGCGTTTTAATCGTTCGTTCAAATATGGCTGCCAGGGTTTCCCTGCTGAGCTGCCATTGGGCGGAGTCACAAAAGACAATAATTTGGGTATCCCCGCCGATGGCAGCCGGCTTGGTCAGTTCACAGCCGACCATCAGCAGCATACTTGCACAAAGCGCGATCTTAACGGCCATGTTTGGTATCGCTCCGAGTTACAAAAATGATGGCACCCGGCAGGGTTGACACGAGGTTAATTAAATAAGACAAAAAACCGATCGAGAAGGCCATAACAGCAGTTACCCCGATCTTTCCAAAGAGAAAAATAGTAGTGTGCTCCCGCGGTCCCGTTCCTCCGACAGAAATGGGCAGACTGGCGGCCAAAGATATTACTGGGACGAAGATGACATAGTATAGCAGCAGCGATGAATCACCGATTGCTCTTCCAACGGCCCAGATCGTCAGTATTCTGAGAAATTGAACAATTATCGAAAGGCTGAACAATCTCAGGAGACTCCAGGGGTTGCTCTTAAAACGATGGAGCTCCGCATAAAGATGCTGCAAACGGGTATAGAATCGATCCGGTAGAAATCGCAACATGGGCTTCACTATTCGATCTGCCGTAGGACGATGAAACAGCACGATAAGGGCAAGGACCCAGAGAAAAAAAAGACCCAGGATTGCCAAGCCAAATCGCACGCCCGTTTCGCGTCCGATCACAAACGATGTCATGAGTCCGGCCAGAAACAGAAGTGTGAGCAGCCCCATAAATCTGTCAAAGAAAACCGTGGCCAAAGCCGGGGAAAGCCTTTCTTTGTCGGGTGAATGTTTTTGCACATCATAAACCCGCAGAACGTCTCCCCCCATTCCGCTAATCAGAAAATTATTAAAGAACAAGCCGACGTAATAGTAAGAAAGCGTTTTCGGGTAGGGGAGGCGAAGTCCGGCCATTTGGAGGATCCATTGCCACTGCATGGCTCCCAATACATAACTCAAGCTCAGGAATGCCAGGGAAACGAACAACCAAGCGACCTGAGTCTGTATAATGATGACACTGAGTCTCTCCAGTTCTACGTTTTGGAGTGCCAGCGCGATCAGTCCCGCACTTACGACTATTTTTAGCGCTTGAAAAACAAACTTTTTCATTCTTTTTGCGGTGTTCCCGCTTTGGCACGGATTTCAGCCAATTTTGACTTCGCCGCATTGTCATTCGGATTTCGCACAAGCCATTCATCCAGGAGCCGTACGGCTTCGTCAAACTGTTTCGTGTCCTCCAGTGCCTGCAGGTAGTAGCTGAGGGCCTCCACGTTGCTTGGGTTTGATTCATACATGGGTTTAAGAAGCTCCGCCGCTTGTTGAGCATTTTTCAGAACGTACAGTTCCAAGGCTGCAACACGAATCTTGCCCTGTTGATCCAATCTGTATTTCCGCTCATTGGCCAGCACTTCGTCGACGGAATTCTGAAGCACGTCCGGGCGGCCTGCTTCGGCATAAAATTGACCGATCGCGAGTTTGAGTCTCCAATCTCTCATCGGAATGGCTTCTTCGGAGATGGTTGCGCTCATCGAATCGAGAATCGCAACGATCTTCTGGTCGACGGTAAGGCTTTCCGGGAAGTCCTTGTCCAAAGCCGTCTGCCTGGGGTTGGGGGTTCCTTTTTGTTGACGATAGAACTCCACAAGCCGAAGGAACATGGTCCGGTAATTTTGTGTCAATCGTTTGATGTTGTCGTCATAGGAGACATCCGATCTATTCATATTTCGGTATTTGTACTTTTTGAACGTATTTTCGTACATGTGATCGATCGACATATCCGTGTCTGGAACCGTTACCAGTTTGTAGGCCAACCCGTCCATCCGAAGGTATCTCCCCAGCCCGACTTTGTTATCATCGCTGACCGTAATCGCATAGTACATCGGCCGGCGAAACTTATTGGCAAACAAAATATCCAGCACCATCATGTCCTGCACGCGGATTCCCTGGCCTTGGATGGTGGGTTCGACCCGAAACTTCATTCTTGGAATGGAGATCGTATCGGCATCCGGCGGCAGTGCACGTCCGGATTCTGTCCAATCCTTCCAATACAAGTCTCTTGGAATGTCGATCGAAAAATCGCGTGCTTTCCAGCGGGTTGGCTGGATGGAAGAGTTGGGTACCTTGGGGTCCCCCAAAATTTCTTTATCGCTATATCCGATGGGAACGGTTTGCGCCTTGAAGACGGAGCCGTCTTTCAGGACGTACTCCAAGGACCGGTTTTT
>JAGQUY010000073.1 GCA_020438245.1 Bacteroidota bacterium | reverse complement strand
ACAACTCTTGCTTCACACGCCTCATGGAAGTTTTCCCTTGAATGCGTAGTCTTCTCTGTATAAATTTTAAGGACACGTCGAGTTGTGACTTATATCACAGCAAAGTCCTTGTCTTTTGTCTATTCTGTCAAGGACTATACTCTTGGCATTTTCCGATTAAACGAATTCAGCAGATGGTGACCAACAACGTATGATGGACTGGTCTGAAATTAAAGAACGCGATTTAATTCGCCTAGGTTTGATTCATCGTGATCACTTTGAGCCCGCCATGGTGGAGTTGTGGAAACGGTACCAAAAGCGACTTTTCCAATATATTCGATATAAACTAAACATCAACAAGAGCTTTGACGAGAATCGCAATCGATATATAATCGAAGATATTCTCCAGAGCGCTTTTTGCGATGTTTTGGAAAATCTGGCGGTGTACAATCCTAAATTTGAAGTTAGCACGTGGGTTTACACGGTTACCAACAAACATATCGTGCGATATATTCGGGAGACTCAGAAGCATCAGGGACGTACGTTTGGCTTTGATGATACCATGGATTCGATTGGCCTCAGATCAGATGCGATTGTTCCAGATCAGGCATTTGAGCTGAAAGAGTTTGAACAAATTGTTATTGAATTTGTACAATCACTTAGAAACAAGCTCGATGCGGAAGTTTTTCTGTTGTATTTACAGAACTTACACACCAAGAATATTGCGGAGAAGATCAACAATACTCAAGATGCGGCCAGAGCCAGGCTAAATAGGGTAATAAAGCAGTTTAAGAAACACCTGATGAGAAACTATCCGGAATACATGCATTCGTCCACGTTATCACAAATAAGAAATTTAAACATTGCGTCAAAATGGACGAGTGCGACAGAAACTTTGGAAGGCAGGGGATCAAAATGACCTCGATGAATCCAAAAAGAAACATCGATACTTTATTTGACGAGTTTCTGAGGGAAATGGATGACTTTAGCACCAATGGGACCGTTAAGTCGTTGGATCCAACGAGCGTTTTGGCATTGGTGGAGCACTTTATTTCGCAGTGCAACACGTTCAGAGAAAAAATGGATCTGGAGGATAGAATCTCCGCTCTCCTTCAAACCAAATTCGATTTCGCGCTTGCTGAAGCCCAAGTCGAAATCAGCCGGAACACCGACGCGACAATTCGAGAAAAGATCCGCATGGCGCTTAAGAAGCACTTTGGGGAAGCCGAAAGATATGCCGGACTGCTTATCAACTGGCTGGTCGTCAAACCCATCAAGTTCATCAAAACCGTCGTCGAACCGGTGGTTGCCAATACTATACTAACCTATTCTATTGCGGTACATCCGCCGAGTCTCGAACCTTTTGATATGCATGCAATGCTGTCAGTTCAAAAGCCAGAGGTATCGAATCCGTCTTTGGAAATGGATCGCAAGGCCTTGGATTTGACCGAGATCGTCAGTTCGACCGAACCCTACTCGGATGAAGTGCTCAATGAATTGACGAATGGTCTTGACGGACCTGCCGGTGACAAGCGGGCACCTGTGGGCGGTGCGCAGATCACAACGAAGGCAAGCGTTGAGTCAACTCCAGAGCTTAGGCCTGAGTCTGAAAAACTGGAACTCAATGTGGAACGCCGGCTATTATATCCTGCAAATCAAGTCGCAGAAATCCCCGCGGAGGTTGTTCGAAGCGCAGAGCAGCGCCCAATTGGTGACATCCAGAATGTCTTCGCAAATAACAGTTTCAAAATCTACAGTTGCATTCGAACCACCGGGCAGCGCAGTGCAGTGAAGAGCACCCGAATAGGAGTCCGCCTTGTAGTTTCTCCGAAAGGTATTGTGAAGGAAGTCAATTTGACCTCCGGCGGACTGGACAAGACGGTTGTCGAACGGGTTACCCTGCAACTCCGTACCTTCCGATTTTCCGAAATCTCGACACCTTTCGGAGACCAGATCGTTTATCACACGTTTTACTTTTAGTCAATTCAACAAGACTGGGGGGCTTGCGTGGTAGAGTACATGTTGTTGAAATACGGTCTTAATTATATGCCGGCATCTTTGAATATCATTGCCAAACGAATCGGAATATCAGAAACCGACAAAAATCTCGATATACTCAGAAGCGAGCTTGAAAAACTCGTGAAAAAGAAAAAAGCATTTCGTTCCGGTAATCGATTTGCGATTGATGCGGAAGGCGCAAAAACAGTTTTTTCCTATTCACAAGCAACGCCTGACCAGTTACCCACGCCAAAGGATTTTCGCAAGGCTTTCCGGGAGTTTACCAGACAGAGTTAGCTTTTCTTTTTCTTACGTGCCTTTGCTGGCTGTTTACTCACGGCAGCAACGGCAGACGCAGTGAAAACCGAATTTTGGGAACCGAATGCGTTGGTAACCCTCTCACACGCGTCATCCAATTCCCATTGCTCCTCATTAACCCTGTAAATAAATTCGTACCGACCCGGTTCGATTTTTGCATCCCCTTTCCACTTGCCGTTCTTTGACTTCTTAAGGGGGTGAGCGTCTGCATTCCAATTGTTAAACTCTCCAAGCACGGCTACCTGTCGTGCATCTTCAAAGCTGGTCTCGAATGTCGCCTTCCGGGTTTTGGGATTGTATTTGACCATGAGCCTCCTTTCCAGATCTTTTTTTAATAAAGCAAAGTATACGAAAGCAACCTCAAAAATTCAACCCCAAGAGACGCATTCTTGGAAATGAGACCACCCGGTGCCCTCTGCCTGAGGCCAAATTGACTTGACTTTATAGGTCGGAATTGATACTTTGCCCATCTAATTACAATACTTTACACAAGATTTGCGGCATTTTTCATGGCAGGTTTGGGCGATTTTCGTACAGGTATGACTATCCTAATGGATGGAAATCTCTTCTTGGTTACCGAATTCCAACATCGAAACCCCGGAAATTGGCGAGCGTTCGTCGTTGCCAAGTTAAAGAATGTGAGAACAGGCAGAGTCATCGAAAAGACCTTCCGTTCACACGACAAACTGGATGAGGTTCGGGCTGAAAGCCGGGCCATGCAGTTTCTGTATAGCGACGGGGAGATGATGCATTTCATGGACAATGAGAACTTCGAGCAGGTCGGTATCCCCTCAGAAACCGTGGGTCAGGCGGCTAACTACCTGAAAGAAGGGATCGCGCCGAAAATTCTCTTTTACGAAGGCAATGCAGTGAGTATCGAATTGCCGATTACAGTTGATCTCGCAGTGGCCAATACAGCGCCAAGCGTCCGTGGCGACACTGTTACCGGTGGAAACAAGCCGGCCGAATTGGAAACGGGCGCCACCGTTCAGGTTCCTCTCTTCATCAATGAGGGGGACGTTGTGCGCGTAGACACGCGAACCGGCAACTATTTGGAACGCGTTTCCAAGTAGAAGCTACCACCATTCCCAGGAGCACACGATGGATCTGAAAGACCTGAAAGCCCTTATCAAAATGGTTGATGAGAGCAATGTGAGCGAGGTGGAAATTGAGCAGGAACAGTCGAAGACCCGCGGAAAATTGAAAATTAGAATCAGCAAGAGTAACGGAATGGTCCCCGTTACATACATGGGGCAGCCCCAGCAACATTTTGCGCCACCGCAGGTTCAGCAACTGCCGTCTTCGTCGCCCGTACACTTTGAAAGCAAGGAAACAGCAGAAAAGTCATCCGCTGAAAGGCCGCTGGATGTAGTCGACAAGGGCAATTATCTCGAGATCAAGTCCCCGATCGTCGGAACTTTTTATCGTTCTCCGGCACCCGATGCCGACTCGTACGTGGAAGTCGGCTCGGTTGTTAAACCGGGACAGACGCTTTGCATCATCGAAGCCATGAAAATCATGAACGAGATCGAGAGTGAAGTTGGCGGCAAGATCGCAAAAATACTGGTGGAAAATGGCCAACCGGTCGAATATAACCAGACCCTCTTTTTGGTGGACAAAGCCTAGTTCAGCGCAAGAGCTCCGAAATCGTCACGAGTTCGAAACCCCTCCCCCGAACGCTATCTACCAGAACCGGCAACGCTTCCGCCGTATGCCATCCCCTTCCGTTGACGTGCATGATCACAATGGAACCCGGCTTCAGCTTCCACAATACCCAAGATATCAATCGCGACTTAGTTGAACTGGGGGCCGGGTCACCCGAAGGCAAGTTCCCAAGTACGGTAGTCATCCCGGCACGCGCGGCGGCTTCCACAACGGTATCCGACCATTCGACATACGGTGGCCTGAAATAACGCGGCACACGCCCGGTAACCGTATAAATCAGATCTTGCGCCCACTGTATTTCGGCAGACAGGCGCTCAGGGCTGACTTGGGTCATGTGGCTGTGCAGGTAGCTGTGGTTGCCCAATTCGAAATCGTTCAGGGCAGCAAGTTCCCGGGCATCGGCGACCCGATCGCAAACCCACTTGCCGCCCAGGAAGAAGGTCGCTGCGGCCTTCTTTTCAAGAAGCACGCGAACGATTGCCGAATCCAAATCACCCGGATGAAGCGCAGAACAAGCATCAAAAGTAAATGCTACTTTCTTCGCGAGGGTATCTCCCCGATCAGCCATCCGGACGGGAATCGGACTGCAAGGAGCTCGTCGAAGAATCAGGGTAGGCGCAGGAAAATCGGGATCGTTGGAAAAAGGGATGTAATATGTTTGTCGGACGTAGTCGGCAAGGTCGGATGTGAGAGACTGCAACTCCTTCCCGCCGGGAGTGCTAAGACAGCCCGAAAGAAAGAACAAGCCAACCATATATTTCATGGATTCGATAGAACCTGGCGGATACTGTCAAGACTGCCATCGTTCGACGCCGGCCGGATATTCAACAAATGCGCAATCAAGTCGTAAACATGAATATTTCTGAATGGTTCAACCAGGACACCCTTTTTGAAACCGGGACCGTGTGCGATGAATGTCGCCCCCATGGATGGTAGAGCGGGATCCAGTCCATGCGTTCCAAGTAATGTTCTGGGATATTTTTTTTGAAAAGAATGAGTAGTTAGGCTCCAACCCTCATCCACCATTCCCACAATTGGGGGAATTCTGGGATGTTGACTGTAGTGAAATTCAGGTGGCATATCCTCTTTCTTGTATACTTTCATATGAGGATTAGCGGAGACAAGCTTTTGGTATACATTATCAACCTGCTCCTTTTCCGGCCACAATCCGAATATAGGAGATTCGATATTCGGTCTGAGTTTTTTCAGATCCACATAATCATCCAGAAAAACGACGTTTTCGGGATTGACTTGGCACATGCCGTGATCACTCACGATAATCAGATCTACCTTCTCGAAAATACCCCGTTTCTCCAATCCGTCGATCAGGCGTCCCACGGTTTGGTCCACTTGCTCAATAGCTGCCTTAATTTCGTCCGACTCCGGACCGAACTCGTGACCGACGTCGTCCGTGAGGGCAAAATAGAGCGTAATCAAACTTGGTCTTTTCTCGGCCGGTAAGTCGAGCCAGTCGAGCACTTCATCCACCCTTTCTGAATCGGGTTTCTGATGATCATATTTTTTGAAATAAGTGGGCCGCTTCCCTGCTATTTCCGTTTCCGAACCAACCCAGAAATACGTAGCTGTAATCAGCCCTTGCTTTTCTGCGGTTACCCAGATCGGTTCTCCGCCCCACCAGCGCGGGTCTTGTGAAGACACGGAATCCTTGTAAACAAAAGAAGCCTTAAGATCAGGATCCCACATCCGATTGGAAACAATGCCGTGATGTTCGATGTATAAACCGGTTACCAGTGTGTAATGATTGGGAAAGGTCTTGGATGGAAAAACAGGCAGCATTCGTTTGGCACGGACGCCCGAATCGATCAGCCGGTGAAAGTTAGGTGTCGGAATTTTATCCACATAATCCCACCGAAAACCGTCCAACGAAATCATAAGAACCGTCGGTTTGTTTTTCTCAACGGTGGAACAGGAGGCAAGAATACAGACTGTCAGAAGGACAAATCGTTGGAGCTTCATAACAAAGAGGAATGTAGAAATCGACCCGCAATAAACAAAGAGTATTTTAGTTTGACTCGCTGAGGCATTTTTCATATACTGGCCGGCGAAATTTATGAAATTATCCGAAGAAATAGAGCGTCGGCGCACGTTTGCGATCATCTCGCACCCGGACGCCGGAAAAACCACCCTGACGGAAAAATTCCTTCTGTACGGCGGTGCGGTTCAACTTGCGGGATCGGTCACCGCGCGGAAGAATCAGCGCGCCTCCCGATCCGACTGGATGGAACTGGAAAAACAGCGTGGAATCTCGATCAGTTCCACGGTCCTTCAATTCGAATATCGGGGCTTCAAAATCAATTTGCTGGACACACCCGGACACCAAGACTTCTCCGAAGATACGTACAGGGTGCTGACAGCCGTGGATGCCGTCGTCATGGTGATTGACTCCGCCAAGGGAATCGAATCTCAGACCCGGAAGTTATTCGAGGTTTGCAGTCGTCGGAAGATCCCTATCTTCACTTTTATGAACAAAATGGATCGGCCCAGTCTCGAACCACTGGCCCTCCTGGATGAAGTCGAAGAAGTACTCGGAATCGGCGCCTATGCCATGAATTGGCCGCTGGGTAACGGCGTTGACTTCCGCGGCGTGTTTGATCGGCAAAAAAAAGAAGTTCATTTGTTCGAGCGTACTGCCGGCGGCGCCTACCAGGCACCCGTTTCTGTTCTTGGTTCAACGGATCAATTGTTTAAGAACCAAATGAATCAGCAAAGTCATCTGGCCTTTCTGGAAGAATTGGAAATGTTGGATGCCGCCGGTGAAACCTTTGACCAAGAAGCAGTTTTAATGGGAGAAATTACTCCGGTCTTCTTTGGGAGTGCGGGTAATAACTTCGGCGTGAAGCTCTTGCTGGATGGATTCCTCGACCATGCCGAAGGACCGGTGCCACGAAAATCAGGGGACAGGATGATACCGACCGACTCCGATTCCTTTTCAGGTTTTATTTTCAAGATTCAGGCCAATATGGATCCGCGCCATCGCGATCGGATCGCTTTTCTACGGGTCTGTTCCGGAAAATTCTCCAGAGACATGACGGTCACCCACACACGAACCGGCAAAAGAGTTCGTCTTTCGAATAGCCACAAGCTATTCGGCCAACAGAGAGAAACGGTTGATGAGGCCTTTGCCGGTGACATTATCGGTCTCGTAGGACACTCGGATTTCGGAATCGGCGATTCGCTGACGGAAGACGCCGACATTGTTTACTCTGAAATTCCGCGATTTCCACCGGAAAGTTTTGTGATGGCGCACAACCCAAACCCCTCGAAATTCAAACGATTTCGCGAGGGACTGGATCAGTTGTTACAGGAAGGCGTCGTTCAATGCTTCTATTTGAAGAACAGCTACGAGCGGGTTCCTCTTTTGGCGGCAGTCGGGCCTCTGCAGTTTGAGGTCGTTCAGTATCGGCTGGAGGCAGAGTACAACGCTGAATGCCGCCTGGAGCCTGCAAATTGGAAGCTTGTCCGTTGGATTTCACCCGATATTACGGAGGATGTCATTTCCAAGCTGTATCTACCGACCGGATCGGCCCTTGCAGAGGATTTGCATCAACGACCAGTAATCCTTTTTGCCGACGAATGGTCCTGCAACTATTTTATGGAAAAAAACCCTACGATTCCCCTCTCCAAACTGTCCTTCCAGGATGAACCCTCTGCGGCAACATCCGACGCTCTGGGATAGCGCGTCACCATCTGCCAAGTTTATCGAATTCATTTTCGTCGGGTTTTAGAAACGGAATAGTCAGCCGATCAGGTTTCCGTCAAAGAAATCCAGGCCTTTGATCAGATCGAGGGAAATCTCGGTATGAATGTCGCTGTTGGCCGCCTCGTGGCCGGCTTCGTGCAGAATAGGATCCAATTTGCCGGAGCGCGCCAAATCCAAAAATACGGGCAGCAGGTCTTCATCAAAATGCGTATCTATTTCTTCTGCCATCAAATTGCACGCGTCCACGGTGCTTAACGCACCTCGGTAGGGACGGGCACTGGTCAGTGCGTCAAAAGTGTCCGTAATACCGATCATCCGGGCTTCCATCGGAATCTCCTCGGCAATCAGTCCATACGGATATCCTCCGCCATCCATACGTTCATGATGGTAGAGTACGATATTTAAGAGCGAACGGCTTGACTTGAGAGGCGCGCAGATTTTAATACCAATCTCGGGATGTTTCTTAATTTCCTGGAACTCTTCGAAACTCAATTTGTCTTTCTTGAGGAGGATCGAATCACGAATTCCGATCTTGCCAATGTCGTGCAGAATGGCGCCCTTGAACAGCATGTTCTGAAAAGCCGTGTCAAGACCCAACGCTGCCGCGAGACGCATACCGTATTTCCCAACCCGTTCAGAATGTCCACGGGTATACGGATCACGAGCTTCGACCGCCATGGAAAACGCCAGAATAATTTGATCGATATTTTCCAAGCGCGAATTGAGCTTTTTCACCTTCAATAGCGACTTGACCCTCGGCGCCATTTCGAGCGCATTGAAAGGCTTGGCAATGAATTCATCCGCTCCTGCTTCAATTCCACGAATCGTATCCGTAGACGTTGCCCGGCCGGTGATCAAAATAACAGGGATGAATCGGGTTTGTTCATCATTCTTAATAAGACGACAAAGTTCCAGACCGTCCAGCAGCGGCATATTGACATCTGAGATGACCAGATCGGGAGCTTGGGAGCGAATAATTTCGAGCGCGGCTTTGCCGTTGAAGGCAGTCAGAACCTGGTAGCCTTCATCTTCCAACAGGGTCTGCAGCAGATCAATGATACTCACTTCGTCATCAACGATGAGTATCTTTCCCTGCTCTTCGGTATCCACCTTGATGGATGCCAACTTGCGTTTTAATCGGTCTGATGACATATGGCGAAATGCATAGTAACAATAAATAGGCTGCAGCGCAACCCGTTGGGGTACCTAAGCAGAAACGCCTATGATTCCAAGCAGGTCCTCAAACAAATCCGTCACCGGTTTGTCCCCGGATCGGTGAATGTGGAGTCCCTTTTTTTGATAATATTCGCGCAGCGGTGACGTTTCCCTTTCGTAGACCTTCAGGCGATGGTGGATTGCCTCTTTTCGGTCGTCCGATCTCTGGTAAATTTCTCCTCCACACCGATCGCAAACACCTTCCTTGGCAGGCGGTTGGGTCAATTTGTTGTACACAGTTCCGCAGTTGCGGCAAACCAAACGATTCGATAGCCTTTCAACAAGCACTGGTTCGTCCACAGAAATTTCAATGACGAAGTCCAACGTCTTATTTAGGTGCTCCAGTAATCGGTCAAGTGCCTCCGCCTGGGGCATCGTTCTGG
>JAGQUY010000072.1 GCA_020438245.1 Bacteroidota bacterium | reverse complement strand
ATAGGGGCGAATGTAACTGTAAGCGCCCATATTTTCATGTTCTTCTTGCGCCCAAAAAATCTCAGTGACGTGGGAGTAGCGGTTTAGGACCGCTTTAATCTTTTCGATGTGGAGAGGATAAAGTTGCTCAATTCGGATGATCGCCACTGGTCGCTCCTTTCTCGCCTCGATCAGATCGTAGTAGACTTTGCCGCTGCAAAGAACAACTTTCCGCACCAAAGACTTGTCAGCCGACGTGTCGTCTATGATTTCTTCAAATTTGCCCTCTGTAAAGTCGATTCGTCTGGATCGAGCTTCGGGCATTCGCAAGAGACTCTTGGGAGTCATGATAACCAGCGGTTTTCCTGTTGCCCCCTTTATTTGCCGTCTCAACGCATGGAAATATTGAGCCGGTGTAGTCAAATTGCAAACGATGATATTCTCTTCTCCACAAAGAGTCAGGAAACGTTCCAGGCGCGCACTTGAGTGTTCTGGCCCCTGACCTTCATGACCATGAGGCAGAAGCATCACCAGCTGACTGTGCAGTTGCCACTTGGCTGCTGAGCTGACAATAAAGTTATCTATCATCGGCTGCGCAACATTCGCAAAATCACCAAATTGGGCTTCCCACAATACTAGAGACAGCGGATCGGCAATACTGTAACCAAATTCAAACCCGAGCACAGCTGCCTCTGATAACAAGCTGTCAACCGATTCCATGGTTGCCTGATCAGACTCCATATGATTCAACGGCAGATACTCGTTGCCTGTATTGATATCCGTCAAAACCAAATGTCGCTGGCTAAAGGTGCCTCGGGAAACGTCTTCGCCGCTCAGTCGAATGGGCGTACCTTCCAGCAATAGAGAACCAAAGGCGAGCGCTTCTCCGTAGGCCCAATCAACAGATGCAGTGTCGTCTGTCAGCAGATTTTTGCGGTGTTCAATGAACGCCTTCAGTTTTGGATGAATAGAAAACGATTCGGGAATTCTCGTACATCCTTCTACTACTCGCCGAAGGAGGTCTTCAGAGATCCGGGTCTCATGCGTCGGGACGACAGCCTGAACCTGCTCCAGTGTTATGGCCAGAGGAGTCTCCGGCTCCAGTACTTCTGTTGCGGATTTTGAGGCTTCAAACGCCTGATCCATGAACGCTTTCACCTCCCCTTCCATGGCCTCGATCTCTTCATCCCCCATGATCTTTTCAGTTACCAGACGTTTTGCATAAAGGGTCTTTACCGAGGGATGTTCTTTTATGGTTTTGTACATCAAAGGCTGAGTGTAGCCCGGTTCGTCTCCTTCGTTGTGACCGTGGCGCCGATATCCAAAAACGTCGATGACCACATCTTTTTCGAACAGTTGCCGGTATTCAAAGGCGAGTTGGGTAACCCAAAGCGCCGCCTCGGGATCATCCCCGTTCACGTGAAAAATGGGTGCCTGAATCATTTTGGCCACATCGGACGCGTAGGTCGATGATCTGGCTTCATCGGGCGTTGTTGTGAAACCAATCTGATTATTGACGATCACATGAATAGTTCCGCGCGTCTTATATCCTCTCAGTTGAGACAAATTCAGCGTCTCCGCCACGACTCCCTGACCCGCAAATGCGGCATCTCCGTGAATAAGTACGGCCATGACATTCTTGTTAAACTGACCCGGCATGTGCGTTTGTTTTGCCCGTACGACACCCTCCACAACGGGGTTGACCCATTCCAAATGACTCGGGTTTGGAGACACACTCACCTTCACGGGCTTTTGATTTCGCGTTTGAAATTGTCCAGTCGCCCCGAGATGATACTTCACATCACCGGATCCTTGCGATGAGTTCGGATCGATGCGTCCTTCAAACTCCGAAAATATCTTCCGATAAGGTTTTCCGATAATATTGGCGAGAACGTTTAATCGCCCTCGGTGTGCCATCCCAAGAACGACTTCTTGAACCTTATCATCCGCACAGAGGTGCAACAGGTAGTCCAATATCGGGATCAGTGTCTCCGAGCCCTCCAAGCTGAACCGCTTGTGACCCACGAACTTCGTGTGGACATACTTTTCGAATTTCTCCGCCTTGATCAGGTTTTTCAACGTGTGAACCCTGGTTTCACGATCAAAGGACGGAAGATTGCGGGTCGATTCCATCCGCTCCTGGAGCCACGCCTTTTCTTCCGGGCTTTGAATATGTCTATACTCCACGCCGATCTTGTCACAGTAGGTTTGGTGAAGGATTTCCAGCGTGTCTTTCAGTTTTGCCGTCCTTAGTCCTCCCAGACCGCCGGTGATAAAGGTCCGGTCGAAATCCCATACCGTAAATCCATACGTGGCGGAATCAAGTTCAGGGTGGTAAGGAACCGCGTGTGTCAAGGGATCAAGATTGGCCAGCAAATGGCCACGCACCCTAAACATATTGATTAGCTGCAAGAATCGGGCTTGTTTCTCAATTTGGTCAAGATCCGAAATGCCACGGCTTGTTTGCACGTCCTTGTCAGCCTCCCATTTGGCAGGTTTCACCGGCATCCGAATATGATCGAAAACCTCTTCGTAAAATCCCTCAGCACCCAGAAGCAGTTCGTGAACTCGCTTCAAAAACAACCCGGATTCCGCGCCCTGAATAATCCGGTGATCATATGTACTGGTAATCGTCATGACTTTGCTGATCCCAAGGTCTGCAATGGTACTGGCCGACATTGCATGAAATTCGGCAGGATAACTGATGGCGCCGGTTGCAATAATTGCACCCTGACCCAGCAT
>JAGQUY010000071.1 GCA_020438245.1 Bacteroidota bacterium | reverse complement strand
TTATTTCAAGAACAGCATCTTCTTCGTTCTGGAGACCCGATCGGCTTCCAGGCGGTAGATGTAGACTCCGCTGGAAACCTGGCGGCCCAAGGCATCCCTGCCGTTCCACTGCACCGTGTGGCGCCCCGTCTCTTTATAGCCGTTCACCAGAGTCACCACTTCCTGACCCAGCACGTTGTATACCCTCACCCGAACATTCGAGGAGGCGGCCACATCGAAGTTGATCGTGGTCGAGGGGTTGAACGGATTCGGATAATTCTGCTGCAGGGCGAACTCCGTCGGTAGCGTGGCCCTGATCTTCTCCACTTCACTATCCACCATCTCCGTCCTGCCGGCCACAATCTTGAAGGTGTTCGTCTTGTGCGTCCTGAACCTATAGGCCGTTTCCTGAAGCAGATCGATAAACCGGTTATTGGCTATATCAACAAGTACCGCCTTGTAGTCTGCCGGCAGATCCTGCAGCTCCCAAGCAAGGTCCAAGTCCCTCTCATTCCTGGGATTGTCTACTTCCATGTCCCAGGTATGAACCTCTTTCTGTGGTGACCTGAGATCCCAGGCCAGCTTCTCGGTGTTCCCAAGCTCATCCCTGAGCGGGAAGTGCAGGCTGAGCGGTTTGCCTATATCCATCGTCATCTCCGAAGCATCGTAGATATCAAACCCATCCACGCTCAAGGAGGAGACGCCCAGGTAGTTATCCCGGTCATGCTGCCTGCCGTGCTCCACCATCATCCGCACCGACCAGTCCCCGACCTTCTCTTTGCTCGTCACCGCCGTCCAGGATACGGCACTGGAGAGCGTCACCGTCGATGTGGTGATGTTCTTGATCGCAAAGCCTCCAAACGGCTTCACCTGAGAGACGATCTCCCAGTTCCCGCCGATCATCTGCTGTATCGGATCCACTTTGGCAGCATCTGTAATCGTGATATTCGCACCAAAGGAGAACGGCCACGGAACCAGATTCCAACCCGGCTGAAGCGTGATGTTGTCAAACGAGGTCTTCGGATTGGTGTTGCCCGCGGCAAGCGTCGTAAACACCTGCACGTTGTCGTTGTCGGAGCTCACATACAGGAAGTACGCCACCCCGTTCTGCATCGTCGTCGCATCGGAAAACGAACTGGTCAACGCATTGTATTGAACCAGTCTCCAAAGCGTTGCTTTGCCCGCCTTCAGCCCCTGATCTCCCAGTATGGTCGACAGGTTCAAGGAGGTATTCAGCGGAAGCGAGATCGTCGAGTAGTCGTAACTCACGATTCCGCTCGGATAGGCTCCGCTCGAGATGATCGTCGGGACCGAGGAGCTGTTCACCTGAACATCGATATCGCTTCGTCCGGTGGTCGGATACGTAAACGATCCAACGCTGTTGCTGGCCCGGATCGTATACCACACCCCCTGATAGGTCACCTTGTTGGTGGGTATCGTAAACTGATACGTCCCCGAGGAGCCCGTCATCGTGGCCGAGTCTCCCACCAGCTGACCTCCTGTTCCATAAAAAATCTTAACCGTCGGAGCGCTCCCGCTCACCTGAGCTGTCACCGAAATCGCAGCCCCTTCAGCAGGGTTACTCGGATTGGCATTCGCTGAACTTACATTCGGAGCAATCTGGGAGGTCGTCGCATTCACTTCATTGGATGCCGACGATACGGTGAATCCGTTCGTGGCATACACCTTGAAATAATACTGCGTGTTGTCGACAAGACCTGTGGCGCTGTAGGTCGTATCCGGAACGCTCACCGAGTCGAGCTGATTGAAGTTCGTGTTGTTACCGATCGATCGGTAAATCTTATACCGAACCGGGTTGTTCGTGTGACTTGTGAACCATACCAGATCGATCTGACCGGCAGACATGGCCTGAGCACTCAAATTCGAGGGAGCCTCCGGAGCCGCCGGAGCACTGGTCGTCGCATTCACCTCTTGGCTGTATGCCGACGCCCCAAACTCGTTGACGGCCGTGATCTTGTAAAAATACTGCTGCACAGGCGTCAGTCCCATGTCCGAATAGGTCGTCGTCGGACTCTGAACGCTGTCCACCTGAACGAACCCGCTGCCCGAGGTTGTGGAACGGTAGATGCGATAACTTGCTGCATTAAAGGTGGACCCCCAGTTCACATCGATCTGGGTCGAGGATACCGACGATGCATTCAGCCCCGATGGAGCCACCGGAGCGCTTCGAATCTGATCATAAAAAACCTGGGCCCGTTGACTGATCGCCGTGATACTGTCAATCCCCGTTGCAATACACATGGCAAAGGCGACCGTCTCGGACTGGCCGTTCGCCAGGAAGAACGGTCCGCGCGCCATTGCCATCCGGTAATCTCCCGGCGGATCGCCAACCGGATTGTCGATACCGGAACTGAAGGATATATATTGCTGGCCAATCGTATTGGGGTCGCCCCCCTCATATCTTCTAAAAGTCGAGGGATCGACATCCATCATACGAAGACCCGCGTATGTGTCTGGCGCGTTACCATCGTACATATAGCCAAGGCGATTCACGGGATCATACCCCGTAACATTTTGTGACGGAATCGGATACACATCAAAATCATTCCACTGCCCAATGAATAAGTTATCCATATTCGAGCCGCGAATGTTTTTGAGCGTATACTCGATGATGTAAAAATTATCGCCGTCCTTACTGTAAACCTTACTAGTCATGTTCACACCTGCAGCAAGATTGTCGACATAACTAACACTTGTCTTTTCGTAGGAACCAAAATCCGTAAGAACCATCGACTCCCCTGCCCTAAAATTATTCGTGGCGAACATATTGGATGGACCCACGGTATCAGAGCCCGTTATAAAACCAAAATACGGCTGGGCTGCATAAAGATGAGACACTCCACTACCCAATGAATATTCGAGCGAAGGCGTCGTTGGAGAGAACTGCCGCCCACCCAGATTGCCATCGTTATAAACGGTCATGGCAGTAGTACCAGTACTCAGAGTGTGAGCACCATAAGGTAGTAGTTTGATGCCATTCCGAGTATCGGTAGCAGTCAACCCGAATACATCGGTGACCTTTATGCGTAAACTCGCGTTCGTCGACAACAGATCCTCGGAAAAAGTCCATGTATAACTGCCGCCCGCTGACAAGACGGCCACCGGACTGAAGGTGGCGCCGTCCAACGCGTAGTCAATTTCGGTTTTTGCTATACCCTGATCATCCGTCGCCGTCCAATTAATTGTATAAGGTTTTCCACCCCATAGCGTGTCGCCGGTTGCGGGAGCGTTTAGCGCGACGGTGGGATTCTGATTACCCTGCTGGCCGGCCGGAGTGAAGTATTTTATGACGCCGCCGGGCGCAGTCCCCGATGGATTGACGAACAAGCTACCCCATACAGGGCCGTTCACTCCAACCGCTGATAGGTTATATATCCACGCGCCGATATTTCGTGAAGACTGATACTCCCAGCTTGCTCCACCGTCTGTGGTGTGAAAAATAAAACCCGTACTAGTTCCAATCCATCCGTTATTTTCGTCGACGAAGTCCAATCCCCATACTTCTCCGATGGGAGAGCTCGATATGCCGGAACTTATATCCTGCCAGGACACTCCGCCATCGGTTGTTTTCATAACCAAGCCGTTGATGAAGTCGGTTCTGGTACCGACAACATAACCGACGTTGGCATTAACCATCTTCATATTCCTGAAAACAAGGGTAGGGTCTGTTGCCTGATAGTCAACGAGGGTACTCCAGTTTTCTCCTCCATCGGCAGTTCGGTATATACTTCTTCCGCCGTATCGCGCACCCCATCCATTTTGGGAGTCAACAAATGTCATGCCGCGCATAAGTGCGACCGGTGGAGTAGTAATATTGTCCCATGTCAGGCCTCCATCGGTTGTTCTTCTTGCGAAAGAGCCGCCCGTGCCAAGCCAGCCGTTCAGCACATCTGCAAAATATATGGATCGCATGCTGGATGCCGGCACATTATTGGTGATCTGGTCCCAGGTCGCTCCTCCATCCGTTGTTCGCAATATTGCCGCAGCGTTTGCGACGAGCGCCCAGCCGTTGAGCGAATCGACAAAGAAAATACCTCTAAGAGTGTAGACCTGATCATTTAATCCGGTATTTTGCTTAACCCACGACACGCCACCATCCGATGTATGAAATACATTACCGCGTCCAGTGCCAATCCAACCCTGTCTTGCGTTTGCGAAATAGAGATCATAGGCAACTTCATCGGATGCAAATTCGGGACTCTGGTTGAGCCAAATAGGATTGGAAACTGACGGTATTGCCGAAACTTCTGAACCTGCAGCGCTTTCATTGCCGGACGAGTCAATCGCTGAAAGCCGATAGTAATATGCTGTTTCATTCTCAACCGTAAAATCAACATAGGGCGACGAGGTTGGTGATGCAATAACATCAGCCGGAGTTGGGTTAAATCCGGGCGTCGTACTTCGATAGAGTATGTAATGTGACAAGTCCGGGTCCACGTTAGAATTCCAGAACAAATCGACACTCAAGTTTCCTTCATAAGCCTGCAAACCCATCGGCACCGCCGGAGGTGTTGCATCGCCCGCAACAACGGAGACCTCATTCGAAAATCCACTGGCCTGACGCAACGTGTCGATTGCTGTAACGCGGAAATAGTATCGTGTACCGTTGACAAGGCCATACCTGGTGTAGGTGGTATCATTTCCCGAGGCCGTTGAATCGACAAGCGTTGTGGGATTGAGCGTGGTGCCGCTATAAATAAAATACTTGCCTAAATCCCCTTCACTGTTTTTTCGCCACGTGAGCTTGATGCGCTCGTTGTCCGGAACGGCGGTGAGATTCTGAGGCGCTATCGGAGCGGTCTCAAGCGTAATTTTGATTGTTCGCGTGTGCAAGGTGAGCCCTGGCAAGCTGGGCTTGCTGATCAAACAACTGAAACCGCCAACATTGGCGTTGGTTGCGGACGAAACACTGTACGTTGACTGGGTTGCTCCCTGAATGTTTACTTTGTTGCGGCGCCACTGATATGTGTACGACGGGCTGGTATAGGGCGCGGTCAGTTGAAAAGGTGCACCGGGGAGGACCGTGATATTACCCGCAAGACCAATGCTATCCTGAGGTGAATAGCCATAGTAGTTGACGGCCTTGCCAAGGTTTGGCTCGATGTCATCAAACGTCAGTCGATTGGACTCGACTTGAATGTAGTATACGGTCCCGGCAAAGCTGAAATTAGGAACACTGTCAAGCAGGTTATTTGTCAAGAAATAATAACCGCCATGTGTGAACAAGGGAACCGTGCCCGTAAGCATGTTATTACTCAGCTCGACGTAGTACAGGTTTGGAAGAGAGACCAGCCCTGCCGGGATCGCACCTGTTAGCTGGTTTTCTCTCAGATTGATCAAATAGAGATTCGTCCAATTCGCAAGTTCGGCAGACATGGGACCAACAAGTGAGTCACCTGCAAGATCTATCTCTTCAAGCAGGGTGAGCGGCGTTATGCTGCCCGGTGAAGGCAGTGTCGAAGGGCTGAAACGATTATACGCCAGCGCGATTTGACGCAGGTTAGTCATGGAATAGAAAAACGACGGAAAATTACCTGAGAATTGATTGTTATTGAAGACGACATGGGTCAGCTGGGAGCAATTCTGTATGGACGGCGGAACGGAGCCTTTCAACTCATTTTGCCACATGAAAAGCGTTCCCAACTGGGTCAGATTCGTGAACAGGTCTGGAAGACTGTCCAACTCGTTTTCATACATTTCAATTCTATTCAGATCGGTCAGTTGACCCAATTCGACGGGTACGGTTCCATCGAGGAATCCCCTGTTCAAAAACAGGGACTGGAGTTTTACCAGCTCGCCAATTCTGGGGGAAATGGTGCCTGTTAGGCCATACTTCTTGTCTCCATATTGACCCTCGAGTCTCAGAAACGTCAAGTTTTTCAGATGAAACAATGTGTCCGGAATTGGGCCGGCAAGTCGGTTGTAGCCAAGATCCAAATAGGACAAACTATCCATGTTGCCGATAGATATGGGTATGTTTCCCGCAAGACTGTCGTCGTACAGATTTAGCCCCGTGACCCTCAGCTCGCTTCCGTAATCGGTGGCACTGACGCCATACCATGTGATGACCGGTGAACCCGAAAGCCAGTTGGCCTGATTCGGCCAGTTGGCTCCATTCATGTTGTTATAAATATCAACCAGGGCCAGCGAATCCTGAACGGACATCGGCGGACTGATGACGTTTACATTGAAAGGCTGCGAGGTCAGCGTCAGGTTGGGGACATTGGTATCGGTAACCTTACAAACGTAAGCACCCGCGTCTCCCGCATTGGCGCTGGAAATTGTGTACGAGTTTGACGTAGCGCTCGGCAAATCCACGCCGTTCTTTGCCCATTGAAAGGAATTGGCCGATCCCCCGAAATTCAAAGAAGCCACCGACATCGTATAAGAGACCCCATTCTGAAGAGTTGTATCCGAAACGGTACCCAGTGGTTTTTGGGGCGCATACGTAAAATTGTAATTCGGTCCGCCGATATTGGGTTGGATATCAGAAAAATTCAGACGATTTTGTTCAATAGACAGAAAGTTCAACGTCGCAAGGCCGCTCAAGTCCGGAAAGGATGTGAAACTGTTATTGAAACCGTTAAAGGTGGCAAGATTCACCAGGTTGGTAAGGCTATCCAGCGATCCGGTTAACAGATTATCCTGCAGGTCAAAATATTGCAGATTGGACAACCTGAACAACTGATTGGGAACATCCCCTGTCAACGAGTCTCCACCCAGGTACAGGGAGTAGAGCGAGGTTAGATTTCCAACATTAGCCGACAACGGACCCTTGCTGAAATGGTTGTATGCTATATTGAGTCCGGTCAGGGTGGTCAAACTCCACAGTTGTTCCGGAATCGGACCAGAGAGATTGTTGCCGTACAGATTAAGATTATTCAGCGCGGTCATATTGGAAATACTTGCAGGAATAGATCCTGTCAGATTGATGCCACCCAAGTTCAACTGATACAACTGTGTCATGGATAGATACGGATCAAGGGTGTGGCTATCGAACGGATTATAATCAAGAACCAAATACCGCAGGGTGCTTATGCCGGAAAAAGATGAAGTCGGCGGTATACCGGTAAACTGGTTATCGGACAAGTACAGATTCGTCAGTACAGAAAGATTCCCTATTTCAACCGGTATCGGACCTGAAAAAAAATTTCCGTGCAAAAAGAGCAAATCCAGGTTTGTTAATTCCCCGATTCTGGGCGACAGGGGACCCGAAAAACCTGCCGTGTAGTCAATATATTTGTTCCCGTAAAGGTTGAGCTGTCTCAGTTGTTTGAGAGAAAACAAAGTATCCGGCAGCTGCCCTTTCAAGCGATTATAGCCAAGCGTCAGTTCACGCAGACTGTCCAAATTGCCGACAGCGACCGGCAGGTTTCCGGCCAGGCTGTCGTTGTACAGATTAATTCCCGAAACGCGTCCCGCAATACCGTCAACAGTAATGCCGAACCATTGTGAAATCGGTGTGGTGGTTAGCCAATTGGTTTGATATGGCCAGTTGGGTCCATTCAATGTATTGTAAAATGCCGCCAAGGCATCGTAATCCCGCTGCTGACCGGCAGATAAAGGAGTGAATCGGATAATGGTTCCGTTCACGGGAAAATCGGACGATGGCCGCAGCGTGTTGACACCGCCGGTTCTTGAGCCTGTCGTACCGTCAATGTAATGATTCTCACCGGAGACTTCATCCGTGATACCGATGGAAGCCGAACTGGAAACATTCTCATTACCCGGACCTTTCAGCCCATAGTGAAATTCAACGATATTGGATGACTCGAGCAATCGAACGGAGAAATTTAACCGAATGTTGCCTACGTCATCGTAGAACGATAGTACACTGTCCCACCGTACGGTATAGATTCTGTTCGGTGCCGAGCCCGTGACGACCGTCACGACATTGCCTCCCGAAACGGACAAATCGTCCCACCAAGGAGCCAGTACACGATTGGCGTATCCTCCGCCGAAAAGTTCCTCATTGGTTGGATGGCCGGTGTTGTAGCTGTTACCGAAACTTGCAAACCCGTTGGAGCCTATGTACAAACTGTCGTAGCTCACGCCGAGATACGTGAAGTTAAAAGGAAGTTTTACTCCAGCGTATCCGTCGTCCACGTCTGAGAGGGTCAGTACGGTGCCTGCCGGTTTGTCGTACGAGAGCGATGACTGTTCCCAAGTGTAGTAAGTAATACCTTGTGCAAAAGCTCCGCCGGCAAGCAGCAAGGCGGAAATAAAGATCGTAGAAAAGTTTTTCATGGATGGATGCCTTTATGCTGCTAGTTTGGAAAAGATGGATCGGGAATTATGGAAGCACCGCCTCCTCCACCGCCTCCGCCCAGAAGCAAGGCAGCTGCACCGCCGCCGAGCACGGCTGCGCCGCCAAGGATGTACCACATCGTTTTGCTGGTTCCCTTGGCTGCTGAGGTCACCGGCTGAGCAACGACAACCTGCTGCCCCGTCGTTTGCGCCGCGAAAGACCTTGCTATATCGGTCATCATGGCCAGAAGTCCGTCAATCTCACCTTTGTAATCCTTTGTCTGGGTTCCGACGATTTTGCCCGATTCGACGTCAATAAGCCTAAGGTCAATCGTATACGTCTGACCAATTTTTCCAAGATCGCCGGCGATCATCTGTTCTACACCCAGCAATTGGCCGACTTGCACCGCACATTCCGCCGTGTTACATGCATCCGACATATTGAAATCCTGGGCGTTCAGAATATCGTTCATCTTCTCGCGTTCGACCACATCAAAAACCCGGGTTTGAACCAGGATTCCCCGAAATCGATTCGCCAAGGTGGTTACTTCTGCGGGGGAAAGTCCGCCACTGGTTTTGAAATCCAAAACGGCGATCGTCTTTTTCTTGTCCTGAGCTCTAACTGAACAAGCGAGAAGGACGATACACGCCATGAGTATTAAATTCTTCATGTCTCCTCCAGAGAATTTAGAATCATTTGATATGAATCAGAGATAAGAATAGACCAAAAGAACACGTGAGCAATGGAACCGAAGCAATGATAATAAGAGTGTACCTGTCCGTTCAGACAATCCGTCAGAGACCGCGCCTATGTATTGAACGAACCAGTTCTCAGGTTAAAAGAAGAAAGTCGCAAATCGAATGCATCAATTTAGGGATGGAAGGAAAGCTTTGCAAGCAAAAACCATTTCCCGGGGTCAACTCAAGGTGGAAGAAAAACTTTGATTTTATCACCGAAGAAGGCCCGCACTGGAAAAACGATGGGGTTTTGTCGGGCAGATTACGTGGTTTGCTTGAACACGAATTTCTTCAGGATATCCTCCATTAAACACCATCGACTGATGGAGGACTGGAAGAGGTTCAATCCCACGAACACTGTGAACCAATACCAATTGGCGTTAGCCCAATAACCCAATGCAAGACTGGCAAGAATGAAAACGCCCGCAATGGCACGGATTGTTCTTTCGATCATGATAGCATTCTCCTAAAGAAAATTTTCCACGTTGAGTTGAAAAGCGCGAACAGGATTCAGCGGATCAAGTTCCCGGGACTTTTTTTGAATCGCCGCCATCAATTCTTCGGCCATGTCGGCACCCGTAAAAGCAAACGTCAAGTGTGAATAGACAGAAACCGGTTTGTGAGCAAACCAATTGTCGCGTTCCGTTTGAGTCGACGGCGATTTATAACCCTGCACAGGTATTTCACTGAAGACGGGAACATGGTGGTCAATGAAGATTTGTCGCTACTCCCCTGCGTACTGTTCGATGCTCATCACGGCAATGAGTTTCATGACAAGGCTCCTTCTTTCGTTTCTGTCATCGGTACTTCGTGGAGATTCTTATCCTTTGTAACGGTCTCCCTCGTTTGGTTCTTTTCTGTCATATAGTAGATCAAGGGCACCATGACCAGGGTGAGTGCCGTCGAGGCAATGGCGCCGCCGATGAGGGAAATGGCAAGTCCCTGAAAAATCGGGTCAAACAATATGACGAAGGCTCCGATCACCACGGCTCCGGAGGTCAATAGAATCGGCGTCGTGCGCACTGCTCCCGACTCAACGATGGCTTGTTTCAACGGAATGCCCTGCTCCAGCCGCAGCTCGATAAAGTCGATCAGCAGGACGGAGTTCCTCACCATGATTCCCGCCAGCGCGATCATGCCGATCATGGACGTGGCGGTGAAGAAAGCGCCCATGATCCAGTGGCCCACCAGAATACCGATGAGCGACAAGGGAATGGCCACCATCATCACGAAGGGCACCTTGAACGACTGAAACCATCCGATGATCAATAGGTAGATGATCACGATGACGGCGGCAAACGCGGCGCCCAAATCCCTGAAGACTTCAAACGTGATGTGCCACTCACCGTCCCACTTCATGGAAATATCCGTTTCCATGAATGGTTGATTGGTAAACAGTTGATGAACTTTCGCACCCCCGGGCAGATTCAGTTTTTCGATACGCTCTTTCATATCGAGAATGGCATAAACCGGACTCTCCAAATCGCCGGTCACGTCTCCGGTAACGTACACAACTCGTTGCTGATTCTTACGGTAGATGCTTTTATCCTGAATCTGCTCGTTAACCTTGACCAGATCTGAAAGAGCAACCATCTGACCGCCTGCCGACATCACCTGCAGACTTTTGAGACTTTGAATATCCGAGCGATCACGTTCCGGCAGGCGAAGATTGATGTACACCGGCTCAAGTTCATTCGGATGTTGAATGGCGGATACGTTCATACCCGACAAAGCCATGGAAAGTGCATGGGTAATCTGTTGGGCGGCAACCCCGGAAAGCATTGCCTTTTCTTTGTCGATTTCCAGCCGGTACTCGGTCTGATCAGCTTCCACCAGCCAGTCCACGTCTGTCACCCCATCGGTGGTTTCAAAAATTGACTTCACCTCTCCCGCCACCCTGATTTGTTCGTCATACGTTGGACCATAAATTTCGGCAACAAGTGTGGACAGCACCGGCGGACCAGGCGGAACCTCGGAGACTTTGACATTGGCGCCATATGGAATGGCGATCTTGTGGATTTCCGGCCTGATCCGTTTTGAAATATCATGACTTTGATCGGAGCGCTCGCTCTTGGGAAGCAGATTGACCTGGATATCGGCCACATTGGAACCCCTGCGCAGGTCGTAATGGCGAACAAGTCCGTTGAAATTGATGGGCGCAGATGTACCAACGTACATTTGATAATTGACCACTTCCGGCTGGGTTCGAAGATAAGCGGC
>JAGQUY010000070.1 GCA_020438245.1 Bacteroidota bacterium | reverse complement strand
AACGGCATGCGCATCGGCGGCGGTCAGGAGATCGGCATGGCCTGCGACTTTACCGTGGCCCAGGACATGGCGCTCTTCGGTCAAGCGGGTCCACGCCACGGGTCCGCGCCCGATGGGGGCAGCACGGATTTTCTACCCCTCTTCGTGGGAATCGAAGCGGCCATGGAAAGCTGCACCCTGTGCGATCACTGGAGCGCCCACAAGGCCAAGAATCTGGGCCTGGTCACGCGCCTGGTGCCCGCCCTCAAGGTGGACGGCAAGTTCGTGATCAACCCCTTGATCGAGTCCAGCCGCGAGCGGGACGAATTCGGCAACGTGGTCTTCGGTGAATTCCTGACCGGCGAGGCGCGCAGCGCGGCCATGGCGGTCGTGAAGAGTGGAACCATGGACCTCAGCCTGCTCGACGCGGCGGTGGACGAATTGGTCGGGAAGTTGGCGCATACGTTCCCCGGTTGCCTGAGCAAAACCATCTCCAGCGTGCGCAAGCACAAGCACGCCCACTGGGACGCCAACAAGGAAACCAACCGTGCCTGGCTCGGACTCAATATGATGACGGAAGGTCGGGCAGGCTTCCGGGCATTTAATGAAGGCAGCAAGGAAAACCGCGAAGTTGATTTTATCAAATTGAGAAAGCTGCTTGCCCAAGGTGAAAAATGGAACGATACTCTTACGGAGAGCGTTTTGCCAAAGAAGATATAAAGGAGTATCCATGCCAGTCCCATTTAAGAAAATTGCGGTTCAGGACGAAGATTCAATTACTACCCTTACGCTACAAAACGGAAAAGGCAATATCGTCGATAAGGCCATGATGATAGAGCTGGCCGCTGCAATTGACACGGTGGGTGCCCGAAGAGAATCTAAAGCAATTTTGTTCTGCGCGGAGGGTGATCATTTTTCTTTCGGTGCGAGTGTTCCGGAGCACCAAGCCGATCAGGTTGCAGGTATGCTCGCCGCATTTCACACGTTGTTCCGCAAGCTCATCGATTGCTCGTTGCCGACGGTAAGTGCAGTTCGCGGTCAATGTCTCGGAGGAGGGTTTGAGCTGGTCGCCTTTACCCACTGGATATTTGCATCTCCAAATGCAAGATTTGGCCAACCGGAAATCAATCTCTCCGTCTTCCCGCCTGTCGCATCGCTGATCTTACCTGCTCGCGTAGGTCAAACCGTTGCGGATGACATCAACCTCACCGGTCGAACTATGACGGCGGATGAATTGCATCTCAAGGGCCTGATTCACTCGGTAGTCGACAATCCCGAGCAAGCCGCCCGGGAGTTTATCCATACTCACCTTTTGTCGAAAAGCTCTGCCGCGTTGAAGTATACGGTTCGGTCCAGCCGCCATACACTGCATGCGTCCTTCCTCAAACATATCGATGAGCTGGAAAAAATATATCTCGCAGGACTTATGAAGACGCACGATGCGAATGAAGGAATTAAAGCCTTCATGGAAAAACGAAAACCGAATTGGACCAACCAATGATCCAAATCGATCTGAGCGGTTCTGTTGCTCTCATAACGGGCGCCTCGTCGGGAATCGGCATGGCCATGGCAAAAACATTTCAAGCCACAGGAGCGACGGTCATCGGTGCAGATCTCAAGAAACCATCAGAAACCGTCGGACGTTGGATAAATACCGATGTGTCCATTTTCGAATCTGTCGAGCATTGTATTGCTGATATTTTACGAGTGGAACAAAAAATCGACTTTCTTATCAACAATGCCGGTGTATCCAGGGACGCCCCAATCTGGAAAATGACCGAAGAAAACTGGGATTTGGTTGTTGACACCAACCTCAAAGGTGCATTTAACATGATTCACTTTGTAGCTCCCCATTTTCGAGAGCGGAAAACAGGAAAAATCGTCAACATTTCATCAATCAATGGCCTGAGAGGCAAGTTCGGTCTGGCAAACTACTCGGCCGCCAAAGCCGGTCTGGTAGGATTGACGAAAACCGTTGCCAAAGAATTGGCCCGTTACAACGTGAATGTAAATGCCGTGGCACCCGGCCTGATTGACACCCCTCTCAGCCAACAAATGTCGCCCGAGGTGCTCGAAAAAGCCAAGTCCGAAATTCTATTTGACCGCATAGGAACACCGGAGGATGTTGCAAACACGGTGATTTTTTTGTGCTCTCCACTTGCACAACATATTACCGGTAATGTTATATCTGTAGACGGTGGTCAGTTGGTCTGACCTATTTCGTTCAACCATGCCGAAAAATCGGCATATACACATGGAGCCGACAATGACGATTTTCTTCAACACTGTAAAAGATCAATCCCTCGGCGACATTTTATCGGCATGTCGTGATTTGGTGGAGGATCCGGAATACCCCACCGTCAAAGCGTGGCGGGAAAACGGCCGTAAGGTTGTGGGCCATTTTCAGGTTTACTTCCCTGAAGAAATTGCCCATGCGGCGGGACTGCTTCCCGTGAAGATCGCCGGCGCTCAGGTTGAAGGAATGGAAGCCGAATCGCACTTTGGTTCTTACCTATGCTCTATTATCAAAACAAGCCTTGAGCTGGCTCTTACAGACAAAATCAAGCTCGATATCTTCATCACCCATCCCATTTGTGATGCAGCAAGAAACCTTGGAGCGATTTGGGGACGGAATTTTGACTACCCTTGCCAAATTTTATATCTGCCGCAGAACCCCAATTCCGGGCATTCGATAACCTACCTGAGGGACGAATACACTCGTTTGAGTCATGAATTGGAAAAAATATCCGGAAATGTCATCAAGCCGGAAAATCTGAAAAAATCAATCGCAATCTATAACGAAAGCCGGCAGTGGATGAGGGAACTCTACGATATCAAACGGGAAACTCCCTGGCTGATCAATGCAGAAGACGCGTATGCGATGATCGCAATCGCCGGTATGATACCTCGTGAAGAATACAATGCGCTCATGCAACTAGTTATTCCGATGATCCGGAACGCAAACGGTCGTAAACAGGACAAAATGCGCATCGTATTCGAAGGAGCGTTCTGTGAACAACCTCCTCTGGATCTGGTTCAGGTAATCGGACAGTCCTGTTATATCGTTGATGACGATTTCTTCATCGGCCTGCGGTATCTGACCGAGGATGTTGAAGTCGTCGGGGATCCTTTCTTTCGTCTTGCCGAAGCCTATATAGAACGATCCTCCTATTCCCCCGTGCAGCACGATCTTAGAAAGCCAAAAGAAAAAATGCTTCTTCAGCGAATTCGTCAAGCACGGGCGGAAGCGGCAATCCTTGCCGCCGCAAAAATGTGTGAGCCCGGATTGGAAGAACAGGTAGCTTACACGAAAGCGCTCGACTTGGCCGGCATCCCTTATTTTGTAAGTGAGTTTGAAGAAAACCAAACCACGTTTGATAATATCGGCATTCAGCTGGAAACCTTCATCGAAAATCTAATCTTTCAATAAGGATACCGTAATGGAAACTGAGCAAACTACCCTGGTAGGGAGAGGCAATCAAAACGGCGCACAGCTTTTCCGGGACTGGTTCGTGGATTTGGAAAAATCACGAACCGACGGACGTCACGCCGCCTATGTTTTTGTCATGGGCAGCCTCAACGAAATTCTGAAGACGTTTGATATGCCCGTGGTTTTTCCGGAAATCAACTCTCTCCAAACGGCCGTTCGAAGAGTTGCCGGAGATTTCCTGACCGAAGCCGAAGATTACGGGTACTCTCCGGACATTTGTGGGTATGTCAAAGCCGATGTTGCCGTGCAGTTGCGCGGAGGAGACCACCCGATGGGAAAACTGCCCAAACCTTCCTTGGCTGTCCTTACCAATGCGTGCAATACGTATGTCAAGTGGGCGGAGATCTGGGAACGGATGTATGAAATCCCGATCGTTACCATTGACGTACCCGGTACTCGTGGAAAACGGGGTGATCCCACGATCAGGGACGTTAGTTTCGAAAATGATCGCAGGTATGTGGAGGCCCAACTGCGCGAGTTGATTCAGACGTGCGAACAGATTACCAAACAAAAATTCAACGTGGATAAACTGCGAGAAACGTTGACCTACGCCAACACTATTTCCCGGTCATGGAAAGCAATTCTGGAATGCAATCGTTCAACGCCGTCCGTCTTCAACGCGCTGACGGATGGAACGATCTATCTGGGTGTCGCTAATGGATTTCGCGGATCGCGGGCCGGGGCCGAGTATTTCGAACAACTGCTTGAAGAAATGAACTACAAGGCTGCCAATGGTATCGGAACTGTGAATGAGGAAAAATTTCGACTGGCTTTTGTCGGAGTTCCCTGCTACCCCATTTTCCGCAGGTTCAATGAATTCTTCTCCGACTGGGGCGGCAGCTTCGTTCAATCCACGTATCTGTACTTTGCGGCCGGGGGTGCCAACTTGGGATTTGAATACGATGTCGACAGACCTATCGAAAGTCTGGCCGAGGGGCTCTTGGTCAGTGTTCGGGATGCCATGGACAGCATGTTCCACCAGGACCAGATCCTCCAGACGATGATCGATGACTATCATTTGGAAGGGGTAGTTTATCATCCCATCAAGAGCTGTCGAACCGTTTCAACGGGGCTTGCGGACGGCAGAAAACACCTGATGGCCCAGCGTAATGTTTCAACCCTGTTTCTAGAATCCGACATGATGGACAAACGGGTCGTATCAGAAGCACAAATGAAGAATAGAATAGACGCCTTCTTTGAAGGCTTGATTTCAAGACGTCAAATTGCGGCAGCCAACGCATAAGGAGGTCTCATGGCTTATTCGGCAGGAGTAGATGTTGGATCTACACAAACTAAGGCAGTGATCATCAACGAAAAGCGTGAAATTATCCAACGGGCGCTTATCGACACCGGGGCCAATGTTACTCAGGCGGCCCAGAATGCGTTTCGACAAACCGTTGAGGCCGCCGGAATCGGCGAAGACGAGATTGACTATGTTATCGGTACCGGATATGGCCGATACAAGGTGACCTTTGGGAACAAGCAGATTACCGAAATCAGCTGCCACGGGCGCGGCGCGGTTCACATGTTTCCAAACACCCGAACCGTCATCGACATGGGTGGACAGGATAGCAAGGCTATCAAAGTGAGCGCAAAAGGAGAAATCGTCGATTTTTGTATGAACGACAAATGTGCGGCCGGTACCGGCAGATTTTTGGGAGCTGCTGCTGTCGCCCTGCGCATCGCGCTCGACGATCTGGGCTCCACCGCCTTGCAAGGCAGCAAGCCGGTACGTATCAGCACCACGTGTACTGTCTTCGCCGAGTCCGAAATTCTTTCTTGGCTTGGCAAAGGGAAAAAAGTGGAGGATATTTTGTGGGGCGTTCATCAATCTATCGCCTCCCGATCGATCGGCCTGTTGCGTCGCGTCGGAATCGAAGATGAACTCACTTTCACCGGCGGCGTAGCACGTAACATCGGCATGGTCAAAGCGCTCGAAGAATCGTTGAAAAAGAAAATCAATGTCTCTGAGGATTCCCATTTTATAGGTGCGCTTGGTGCTGCCCTCTTTGCCATGGATCATATTATTGCCAGTCGGCAGCCGGCACACAAGGAGGCTTTAGCATGATTTACACACTCGGACTCGATATGGGCTCGACGTACACCAAAGCCCTTATTCTCGATGAGACGATGACCCAGCGCGGGCGCTTCATGGTTCAAACCGGCTCCCGTCTCCTCGATTCAGCCGACGAAGCCATTGCCAAGGCGTGTTCAGACGCTGCCATTGATCGCAAAGAACTTGCCTACACCATTACAACCGGATACGGAAGACATATGGTCCCCTTCAGGGATTTGCAGGTGACCGACCTCACCGCGACAGCAAGAGGCAGTCACCTGTTGTTTCCGGGCACCCGAACTATATTGGATATCGGCGGACAGACCATGAAGGCCAGTCGGATTGATGATGCATCAAAGGTCATGACGTTTCGCCTTAACGATAAATGTGCTGCCGGCACCGGCGCATTCCTGGAAAAAACCGCCCGATATATGGGATATTCGACGCAGGATATCGGTTCACTCCTCCAACTCTCGAAAGCCAATGTTCCGATCAGCGGTGTTTGTGCAGTCTTTGCTGAATCAGAAGTAATAAGCCATTTGTCAGAAGGTGTCCCTCCAGAAGATATTATGTTTGGAGCCATTCTGTCTTTAACCGACCGGTCCGTTCAATTGCTGAAACGGATCAAAGCGGAACCAGAGTTCACGCTGGTCGGCGGCATCCTTCGATGGGAGTCCATGGTCCGGGCCATCCGCGAAAAACTGAAGGGTACCATCAATGTGCCGGACGGTGACATGCCGCAATTTGTTGCATCGCTTGGCTGTGCAATTCTGGGCCACGTCCGGCTCAAACAGCTCAAATCACCCAAATCTCCTGTCTTGGAAGCCATCGCATGATTGCTCTCGACGTGTTGGTAGAAGAACACAGAATCATTCTCCAAGTGTTGGAGGCCCTGGAAAGTATGGTCAATAAGGCGCTCGAGGACGATGTTCTAGACACGGAAACAGCCGTACTCACCATTGAGTTTCTTCGAACCTTCGCCGACCATTGTCACCACTCAAAAGAAGAAGAGACCTTATTTCAAGTGCTAAAACGCCGTCATCTTGCTACCGATGTCATTGACCTGCTTGAGGAACAACATCGTGAAGGGCGAACATACGTCCATGGTATGGAATCTGCACTTCGGCAAATCAACCAAGGAAAACCCGGGGCTATAGGGGATTTTGCAGATATGGCCGGCAATCTCATCTCCATGCTCAGAAGGCATATCCAACAGGAGGACGACGGCGTTTTTCCAATGTCTCAATCAAGTATGGAAGAAGGGGACAGACGCGGCCTCTGGAATCGTTTTTTGGAAATCGAAGCCGGTGCGGGTTCCAATCGGCACACTCGGGGTCTTGCTTTGGCGGATGAAATCTGCAGGAGGACCCAAACGGCCGAAATCAGCCGTGCGGCCCTTCCCAATATTCTCAAAGAACTCATCAAGGACTGAGATCATGTCCCGACTTTCACCGGATTCCCTCAAAGTGTTAGATTGTCCGCCCTCCTCCGACGAATCGGGCCTCAGCGGCTGTACATGCGCCAACGAGCCCCAACTTCTTTCGGAAGGTTGGCACCGCCGGTATGTGGCCGATATGAAAGCCGCTAAGGAAGCCGCAGAGACCTACCAACAGCTGGGTTTCGAGGTTCAACTGATTGCTCCGGATGTGCAAACCCTGAAGGCCGAATGTGCCGCATGCAGGGAGGTCCTTCCAAATTATCGCATCGTCTTCACGAGAAGAAAATAAATTTCCCCTCCTCATTTTATTTAAGTGTTGATCGGGCTGACTCACTTTTCTATTTTCTAAAAACAATTTCACACCTCGTCTCGATGCCCAATAAGATCCTTGTTTTATTTGCACATCCGGCCTTTCACAAGTCCCGGATCAACAAAATTCTGATACAAAGCGTTCAACGTCTTCCAGACGTTACATTTCACGATTTGTATGAAGCATATCCCGAGCTTGATATAGATAGTAAAGCCGAACAGCGGCTACTGTTGAAACACGACATCTTAGTTTTTCATCATCCCATGTATTGGTATTCAACCCCGGCAATCCTTAAGGAGTGGCAGGACCTCGTTCTTGAACACGGATGGGCGTACGGATCGACCGGAACCGCCCTCCAAGGCAAGAAATGGATGCATCTTCTCACTACAGGTGGACGGTCCGAGGCGTATCAGCAGGGCGCTTTCAATCGTTTTACAATTCGCGAATTTCTTCGTCCTCTGGAACAAACCGCGGTGTTATGCAAGATGGATTTCATCCCCCCCTACATAGTAGATGGCACGCATCTGATGACGGAACAGGAAGCGATGGCTCACGGAGAGATTTATCGAAGGCTGCTCGAATCGATGGCAAACGACCGTTTTGACTGGTCGTCCGCGGCATCTCTTGAAAAACTCAACCATGAAATCGATCGCCTGATTCAAACCTGAAGGAGTCTCCATGCAGGGTTCTCTTCTCATTCAGACATTCATCTACCTTTCAGCTGCAGTATTGGCCGTCCCGTTGGCCAAACGCCTGGGCTTGGGCTCCGTACTTGGTTATTTGATGGCCGGTGTGATCATCGGCCCTTATGGTCTTCAGCTAATTGGGGAGGAAGGTCAGGACGTCATGCACTTCGCGGAATTTGGAGTGGTCATGATGTTGTTTCTTGTGGGCCTCGAATTGCAGCCGTCGGTGTTGTGGAAGCTCCGCGTACCGATCTTGGGCATGGGTGGATTGCAGGTTGCATTAACCGCGCTGGTCGTTCTCGGCGTGGGACTTCTTGGCGGCTTTTCCTGGCAGGTTGCCCTTGCGATCGGACTGATATTGGCCATGTCCTCGACAGCAATTGTCCTTCAAGTCTTGAACGAAAAGGGAGTCATGAAGACGGATGCTGGACAGCGGGCTTTTTCGGTTCTACTTTTCCAGGACATTGCAGTCATTCCAATTCTTGTTTTGCTTCCGTTACTTGCCACGCTACCTGCTGTCACCGCAGAGGGTGTGCATAGTACGAGCTTAATTGAGGATTTGCCGGCGTGGGCTCAGGCTATATGCACCATTTTGGCGGTGGGAGCTGTGGTGTTGACCGGTATGTACCTGGTTCGTCCCCTTTTTCGATTCATCGCATCTTCCAAACTCCGGGAAATATTCACCGCGGCCGCCCTTGCACTGGTCGTCGGCATAACAGTGTTGATGTCCCTTGTTGGGTTGAGCCCCGCACTGGGTACCTTCATTGCCGGGGTGGTACTGGCCGGCAGTGAATACCGACACGAATTGGAGGGTGACATTGAGCCCTTCAAGGGCCTCTTGCTTGGTTTGTTCTTCATCGCCGTCGGTGCATCGATCAATTTCGGATTGATCTATGACAGTCCGGGCATGATTGCGCTTCTTGTCGTTGGTCTCTTTCTTCTCAAGTTAGGCGTCCTGCTGCTCGTTGGTCGGCTTTTTAAACTTAATGTCTACCACACGTTTCTTTTTTCTTTTGCACTGGCTCAGGGCGGTGAGTTCGCGTTTGTGCTCTTCTCCTTCGCGATTCAACATGGCGTCCTTTCACCGGACGTTGCAAACCCTATGGTTGCTGTCGTTGCCTTGAGCATGGCGGCCACACCGATTCAAATGATTCTGTATGAAAAGTTCATCGGAAGCAAATTGGCATCCCCGACTGAAACTCAGAGATCCTCCGATGTCGTTGATGAGGAAAATAGTGTAATTATCGCCGGCTTCGGCCGTTTTGGCAACGTGGTCGGACGATTTCTGCGCGCAAACGGGCTGCAGACAACTTTTTTGGATTTGGACGGTGACAACGTCGAAGTGTTGCGCAAGCTGGGAATCAAAGTCTTTTACGGAGATGCATCCAGGCTTGATCTCCTGCATGCCGCAGGTGCCGCC
Organism: Bacteroidota bacterium; assembly: GCA_020438245.1. Classification (GTDB taxonomy): domain Bacteria; phylum CLD3; class CLD3; order SB21; family SB21; genus JAGQUY01. The sequence goes on along the minus strand of JAGQUY010000070.1, from coordinate 919 downwards.
AAAGCAAAGTTAATCATTCTTGCCATCAACGATCCGAAAAAAACAGTCGAGTTGGTGGGAGTTATAAAGGAACATTTTCCCAATCTTGAGATCATGTCCCGTGCCTTCGGCAGGAGCGACGCCTATTCGCTGATTGACCGCGGCGTGAAACATGTTTATCGCGAGACCTTCGACGCCTCGCTGCGGCTGGGAGTCGACGCGTTAAAGCTGCTTGGTTTCCGGGCTTATCAGGTTCAAAAAGCGAGTCAACTTTTCAGGAAACACGATGAACGAGATTTGAAAGACTTGGCAATGATGCGGGGCGATAAGAAAAGCTATCTGTCGGAAGCACGCCAGCGAATCGAAGATCTTGAGCGAATCATGAAGTCGGAAGAGGAATCCTCCCTGAAAACCGTGGATCAGGAATGGGATACCGCCTCTTTGCGAGAAGATGCTCGGCAGTGGACCGAAAAAAAGACTGATCAAGGATGAAGGGCAAACGATACTTCTTTGTAGACCTCTTTAGAGGCTGGGCTGTGCTTTTTATGGTGGAGACCCATGTCGTCAACGCGTGGATGGATGCCGGATTGCGTTCCTCCACGTGGTTCTCCTACCTGAATCTGCTGAATGGATTTGTCGCTCCCTCTTTTCTGTTCATAGCAGGCGTTTCCTTTGCCATTGTCTCCAAGACCAAATGGAAGGAAATGACGACTCTTTCAAAGCCTCTTGGAAGGCAAGTCAGGCGTCTTCTGATGATCCTGGGCATTGGTTACCTGTTGCATTTTCCCAGAATAGAATGGGTCGGGCTCGTACCCCGGATCTTTCAGGAAGATTTGAAAGATTTTTATCAGGTCGACATTCTGCAGACGATAGCGGTCAGCCTCCTTGTTCTTCATGTACTGCAATATGTGATCCGACAGCGTACAGCACTCATCGGGAT
>JAGQUY010000069.1:3318-14466 GCA_020438245.1 Bacteroidota bacterium | reverse complement strand
ATAATTCGAAGAGGTGATGATCTGCAGATAAAAAAGCCGAATCACGAGGATGGTCCAGATCAAGCCGACGGTGAGATAAATAGAGAGTGCCCGATTGTTCATGTTACCGGTCGAACCGTTTGTTGAATTTCACAAAATCAATCCAGGAATCCGGAGTAACCCACCAAATCAACAAAGCAACGACAGCGCTGTAGGAAGCGTCTGCCACGCCTCGTTCCCAAAGCAAGGTCGTGAACGCGACATTTGAATTCAATGTCTGAATGATGTACCGGATCGTATCGTGGACGATGGACAAAACAAAAACAACGAGGGGAAAATAAAATTTTTCCGCCAACAGAATCTTTTCTGCGTGAAAATACCTTGCCAAGAATCCCACCCAGGTTTTGGAAAGGGCGAGAAGCCCAAAGAAGTGTATACCCGCATCCTGCAGCAGGCCGGCAGAAAAGCCGGTAAGACTACCCGAGAATTGCCCAAGCCGCATCCCGACAAAGGCGGTCAGTATAAGAAGCAGGTCAGGTGAAGCGGTGCCGATCGCCATGAAGTTGTCAACGAAGGCGATCTGGACCACATGGAGGACGATCCCCGAAACCACGATTGCAAGAATTAATTGATTGCGTTTTCGTCTCATGGGAGTTTTGGTTGGTCCTCGAAATAGCTCTCAAACCCTCTTCGTGAAGGAATTGTTTTTGATGTATCGGTTACGACAAAGACTTCTTCTAATGTACCGAAATCGACGGATGTACGAACGCGAATGGATTTGAAGAGTCCCTCCACTTCATTGTTCACTTCCGTGACGATGCCGATTTTGAAATTGGGCTGAAAATATTGACTGTACTCCGACGTAAGGACGACGTCTCCCAGACGAACGTCCAGGTTTTTCAGGATACCATAAAACCCGACTTCATTACGTACCCCCTCCCAGAAAACAATGCCCTCAAAACGGGTGCGCTGGATTTTGCCGGCCACTCTGAATTGCTGATCCTGAAGAGTTTCGCAGATCGACGTTCGGCTGTCTGTGGAAAGAATTTTTCCAACGAGTCCTTTTGATGTAATAACGGCTTGGTTGACTCGAATACCGTCTGTTCGTCCTTTTCCGAGCGTCAGGGTACTGAGATACGGATCATTATCTTTAAGCACTACTTTAGCGGGTACGGTCGGAAGGGGAAATCTTTGTTCGAAGTTTAGCAGGTGCCGCAGCCGGATGTTTTCGAGGTATGCATCTTCGAGGGCGATATTTTTTTTGTACAATTCCATATTTTCCCGACGGAGACGATCGATGGTTTCGCCTGTATTCACAGAGCCATGTACGTCATAGACCGCATCACCCAGCAAGGCGGCGACAAACAAAACACGTTGGCGCACCCATGTCATTTGAGGATTCTCGTTGGTCTGAAGGAGGAGGAGAGAGGCGATTATCAACAGCAGGAATACAAGGTAGTCTCTATAGGTCGTAAGGGCCTGTTTGAAATTCTCGACGACGTTTCGAAACTGCCAGATCATTCACCCTATCCGCGGACGGATTTAGTATTTCTTTGCTTTAAGGATGACCTGCTCATACATCGAAAGATTTTCCAGTACTCGCCCGACACCCCGCACAACCGCGGTCAGGGGATCTTCGGCTACAATCACCGGAAGTCCGGTTTCTTTTTTGATTCGCTCATCGAGTCCTTTGATCAGAGCGCCACCGCCGGTGAGAACGATGCCGCGATCCAGAATATCCGATGCCAGTTCGGGAGGAGTTCTCTCGAGAGTGCTTTTGGTACCTTCGATGATTTTGGTGATCGGATCGTTGAGTGCCTTCCGGACCTCCGCTGAGTCGGTCATCAGTGTTCGTGGGATGCCCGACACAATATCGCGACCTTTGATTTCCATCGTGAGTTCTTTGGGCAGGGGAACCGCCGAGCCGATCGTTATCTTAATATCTTCGGCCGTTTGATCACCTAAGAGAAGGTTGTGCTGGATTCTGAAATACTGTACAATGGCTCGCGTCAGTTCGTCACCGGCGATTCGGATGGAGATGTCACACACAATCCCGCTTAGTGCAATCACGGCTATTTCAGCGGTACCGCCACCGATATCCATGATCATATTGCCGCGTGACTCACCGATATCGATACCGACCCCGATAGCGGCTGCCATGGGCTCAGCAACCAGATACACTTCTTTTGCGCCGGCATGTTCTGCGGAATCCCGCACGGCCCGTTGTTCTACCATCGTGATGCCGCTCGGCACGCCTACTACCACGCGTTTTCCCATGAACCTGGCCGGGCTGACTTTCCTGATAAATTCCTGAAGCATGAGTTCGGTCATTTCAAAATCGGCGATCACACCGTCTTTGAGCGGCCGTATAGTGACAATCTCGTCGTGCGTACGGCCCATCATTTCCTTGGCTTCCTTGCCGATGGCAAGCAGTTTGTTGCTTCGCCGGTGGACGGCGACAATTGAGGGTTCGTTGATCACGACGCCTTTGTTGCGGACATAGACGAGGGTATTCGCCGTGCCGAGGTCAATGGCAATCTCATTATTGAAGATGTTGAAAAATTCCATATCCGCTCCGGACTAATGTTTGAAATGGCGAATGGACGTGAATACCATGGTCATGTTGTGTTCGTTGGCGGCATCGATAACTTCCTGATCTTTGACGGAGCCTCCGGGTTGGATAACCGCCGTTGCACCCGCTCCGGCCGCCGCGTCGACGCCATCTCTGAAAGGGAAGAATGCGTCCGAGGCAACTGCGCAGCCCTGCAAGTGCAATCCGGCCTTCTGTGATTTCAGAACGGCGAGTTCGGACGAGTCAACCCTCGACATCTGACCGGCTCCAATGCCCAAGGTCCGATCTTTGGAGGCGTACACGATGGCGTTTGATTTGACATGTTTTACCGCACGCCAACCGAGAATCATGGCATCCCACTCTTCGGCAGTGGGCTGTCTATGGGTTACGACCTTCCATTGGCCGACGTCTTCAAAATCCACCAAATGATCGTCGGATTCCTGGACAAGGTACCCGTCCAACGCTTTTCGGATTTCCGGATAAGATGATGAAAGACTCTTGGCTTGCTTGAAGTTGTATTTAATCAACCGGAGATTCTTCTTTTTTGTCAGCAATTCAATTGCATCGGATTCGAAATCGGGTGCGATGATCGCTTCTACAAATACCTGGGCGACGGCAGATGCGGTTTTACCATCTACCGGTCTGTTGAAGCCGATGACACCGCCGAAGGCCGAAACCGGATCGGTTGCTCGCGCATTTTCGTAGGCTGCATGCAGATCGGCATGCACTGCGATTCCACACGGGTTGGTATGTTTTACAATGACGCAACAGGGTGCGTCGAAATCCAGGACGACACGCGTACAGGCATCCAAATCGATGATGTTATTGTATGATAATTCTTTTCCATGCAACTGCTCGTACAGTTTGTGCTGGCCGTCTGCCGCGTAAAAAGCTGCCGTTTGATGCGGGTTCTCGCCGTACCGGAGGGCTTGGAGACGGGACAGATTCATGGACATACGGACCGGCCATTCAGTGGAAGCAGATTTCCCGAAATGTCCTGCGATCAATCCATCGTACCGGCTCGTGTGTTCAAAGGCTTTGACCATCAGACGATAACGGGTTTCGGTAGTAACCTTTCCTGAAGTAGATAGCTCATCAAGAACGGGTGCATAGTCCGAAGGATCGACAAGTACAACGACGTGAGCATAGTTCTTGGACGCGGATCGAATCATCGAAGGCCCGCCTATGTCTATATTTTCGATGGCCTCTTCGACGGTGACGCCGGGTTTTGAGATCGTTGCTTCAAACGGGTACAAATTCACGGCAACCAAATCGATCATACCAATCCCGTGTTCTGTGGCTTGAAGCATGTGAGTTTCGTTATCTCGCAAGGCAAGCAGTCCGCCATGAATATTCGGATGAAGCGTTTTAACTCTTCCATCCATCATTTCGGGGAAGCCGGTTACATCAGAGATTTTTGTAACCGGGACGCCGGCTTTTTCCAGGGCTGCGGCGGTACCGCCGGTCGAAATGATTTCGACGCCGAGTTTGTGCAAGGCTGAACCGAAATCGACAATACCGCTCTTATCGGAGACGCTGATCAGCGCGCGCTTTATCATAAGACGTAAAAAAACAAAATATTATGTGTCATTTAAAAGCGTGACAATGTAGAGAACGAGGTGCTAAAATGCAAGCAAAGACGCACAGCGTCCTCCGGTGCGATAAGGCGGCGTTCGTGAAAAAGAAAGGCCGTTCGTGTGAACGGCCTTTTTATTTGACAAATGTTTGCAGTTCTATTCGTCTCGGCTGCCTTCGCCCCATTCGTAGTCCAGTTCCAGCTTCAATTCGATCTTCTTGTCATCGTCAGATGTATTTTCGAAAATCAGATAGTACAGCGTCTTCTTGGCCTTGTACTGTTTGGCCAATCGGATCTTGAAGTTGTCGTTCGTTTTTTCACCGGAAGAAAATTGAGTCTTGTACGCATGGTCTTCTTTGAATTTCAGAAAATTTTCTTCGTCCATGACAAAAAGCTGTGCCTTGCGGTCTCCGCCGGAAACGCGCCATTCTCCGTTTATCCCGATGGCATTCATCCTGTCTTCGACCACGATTTCATACTGATAGTACTCACCGGCTTCAAGTTCTTCGTTTTTTTCAATGGTAGTATGTTTGGCATCAAGCACTCCCTTGGTGCTGCCGCAGGACGACGAAACTACGATGAAGCAAGCTCCGAGCAAAAATAAAAGGGTTTTCATGTTTCCTCGCTTTGTTTGGCTATGGTATGTTGAATGCCAAAGCTTAGGTATAGGTAAATTCAAAATCAACCGCGGTAGCCGATCCATTTTACCAGTTCTTTTATACTCGTTTTCTTGCCGTACATCAAAATACCGACCCGGTAAATTTTTGATGCCATCCACGTGGTGGCAACGAATCCGGCGACGAGACATGCCATCGAAAGCAGCATTTCCCACCAAGGTACTCCCGCGGGAAGACGGGCCAGCATGACAATGGGTGAGGTGAAAGGTATCATCGATCCCCAGAACGCGGTGCTTCCGCCGGGGTCGTTAACCGCGACCTGCATGACAAAAAAAGCCAATATAATCGGCATCGAAACGGGAAAAGAGAGGGACTGCACGTCGGATGCATCATTGGCTCCTGAGGCTGCTGCGGCGTAAAGCGAGGCATAAAACAAATAACCGCCAAGGAAATAAAACAGAAATCCAACTATGACTTGCGGCAGATCAATTTGGTTGACGCTTTTCAAGAAGATTGCCGCCGCTTGAGCGTCTTCCGTTTTCATTCCGCTTCCGGACAGGGTCGATGTTTGGAAACTCTCCAGTGTGCCGCCAAACAGAAACATACCAACGTTGAACAGAATGGCCGTGATGGTAAACCAAGCCAGCAGTTGAGTCAAGCCAACCGCCGCAACGCCCAGGATTTTTCCCATCAGCATTTGAAACGGTTTGACGGAAGAAACCACCACTTCCAGGATGCGATTGGTTTTTTCTTCGACTACGCCGTTCATAACCATGACACCGTAGACAATGAGGGTGACATACATAATCAAACCCATGATGAACGCCGTGATGAATCCGACGAGGCGTGTATCCGATTGTTCTCCTTTTTCGCTCAGGAGGACGGATTCTATAGTAACATCTCTCTTGATTCCATCGATGAAATCGGAGGGCAATCCGGCCTTTACCAACCGCAGGCGTTCCAGCTCCTTTGACACTTCGGCCTGAACAAAGTAGTGATTGGTGAAATTCAGCGATTTTTCGGAAAAATATTTGATCGATCCGACCAGCCCGCTGTCCGATCCTGTGATCACGAGGATTCCATCGTAATGAAGTTGCTTGTACTGCATCTTGAGCGAATCCAGCGGGCGATTTTCGAAGATAAACTCGATCCGCTTGTTGCCGGTCAATTTTCCTTCAAACAGTGCGGTTTCGTCAACGACGGCTACGCGTTCATTCGCATTTTTGCCCGCCATCCAAAAAATGAAGACAGGGAAAAGAATAATCAACAGGGGAACAAGCAGAGTCGTGAGGATGAAGGATCGTTTGGTAATACGGCTGACGTACTCCCGTCGGATCACCAGCATGAGTTTATTCATGATGTCCCCCAGTGACTTGTTCTATGAAAATCTCGTTCAGCGAGGGGAGTACTTCGTTGAATCCGTGAATCTCAACTTTGTTCATCAGGTAGCTCAGTAGTGCATTCGGCGTTGTGGCCGGCTGGGTCTGGATGTTGAACTCATGATCCGTTTTTTCCAAAATCTTGAATTCAGGGTGATCGATAACGGGAATCGCCCCGGCATAATGGACCCTGTACTGGTTCTTTTTGAACTGTTGCTTGATGGCTTTGACATCTCCATCGAGAATTTTCTTCCCTTTATTGACCAGTATGATCGAGCTGCAAATTTCTTCCACCTGCTCCATGCGATGAGTGGAAAAAATGATCGTAGTGCCTGCTTTTTGCAGTTCACTGATTTCATCCTTGATCAGGTCCGTATTAATGGGATCCAACCCGGAGAAGGGCTCGTCGAGAATCAATAACTCCGGATTGTGAACAACGGTCGCGATGAACTGAACTTTCTGCTGCATGCCCTTGGAAAGCTCTTCGACCTTTTTGTTCCACCAGCTTTCGATATCGAATCGTTCAAACCAGGCGTGCACGCGTTTCTTAGCCTCGCCATAAGCCAGTCCCCGCAGTTGCGCCAGATACATCACCTGATCGCCAACCTTCATTTGTTTATATAGCCCGCGTTCTTCAGGCATATATCCTATCGACTCCGTATGCATTCGTTTGATCGGCTCGCCGTTGAAAAGGATTGTCCCTTCGTCGGGAGCGGTGATTTGAGTGATCATTCGAATAAGGGACGTTTTTCCGGCCCCGTTGGGTCCCAGCATCCCGAAGATGGCCTGTTTGGGAATGGCCACGCTGAGACCATCCACGGCGACTGTGTCGTTATACTTCTTGACAACGTTTTGGATATCAAGCAAAGTGTTCATGGTCAATCTATTTTGTTATTGGGTATTCGACGAATTGAAACGTTTGAATGGGAGGAAGGTTTCCTTAAAACATTGAAGTAACAATTGGGAATCCGAACGTCCGGCATTACGTTCAATACTTGGCCAGTTCTTCCAGGGCGTGGATGATATCCTTATCTTGCGGTAAGATTTCCTCCTCCAAGAACCAATTGTAGGGAATCGGGGAAAACTTGCCGGCAACTCGTCGTACCGGTCCGTCCAAATACTCGAACGCAGCGCTCATGATTTGAGCGACTATTTCAGATCCAAACCCGCAAAACTCGACGTCTTCATGTACCACAAGACATTTGCCGGTCTTTTTCACCGAGTTGATAATCAGGTCCGTATCCAGCGGTACGATCGTTCTGATATCGACAACTTCGACCTGGACTCCGTGCGATTGCTCCATGTGCTTGGCCGCGATGAGTGATTTCTGCACCATCATTCCATAGGTCACAACGGTGATATCCGTTCCTTCGCGTTTGACAGTCCCTTTGCCAAACGGCAACAGATAATCTGCGTCCGGTTCGGGAGCCTGCGCGAAGCCCTGTCGGTACATGCCCTTGTGTTCCAGAAACAGCACCGGGTCGTCGCACCGAATTGCCGTTTTGAGGAGTCCCTTGGCGTCGGCCGCATTGGACGGAAGTGCAATTTTTAGACCTGGAATATGCGCGAAAAAGGATTCGATATTTTGTGAATGACACAGAGCGCCGTGGATGTAGCCGCCAATGGGGATTCGCACCACCGCCGGGCATTTCCAATGATTGTTCGACCGATATCGCATCGTTGAAAGCTCGTTGCGGATCTGCATCATGGCCGTCCAAACATAGTCGCCGAACTGGATTTCCACGACCGGTTTCCATCCGCGCACAGCCAATCCGATGGCTGTTCCGACAATACTGGCCTCCGCCAGCGGAGAATTAAAAACGCGGTCTTCACCAAACTTCTTGGTAAGCCCCTTGGTCGCCGTGAAAACTCCGCCTTTGTCATCCTGTATATCCTGACCGAACATGATCACCTTGGGGTTGCGCTCCAATTCTTCCGCCATGGCATGGTTGATGGCATCGACGAGTACGATCGGTTTTCCTTCAGGGACCGATTTTTCATACTCCAACAAATCTGTTTCGCCGGAAAAGACGTGGTGCATGGCCGTACTTTTTTCGGGATGGACCTGCGTTTCTCCCCAATCCGCCGCCTGATCAACTTCCGCAATCATGGCTTCACGAAGCGCTTTGTCTTCCTGAGAACTCAACATTCCCTCATCAATCAAAAACTTGGCCATCTGAAGAATCGGATCTCGTGCTCGGTCCTTGGCCAGATCTTCCTCGTCGCGGTATTTTCGTTGGTCGTCGGAGGAGGAATGGGGGAGCAGTCTCACTACATCGGCAACCACCAGCGAAGGGCCGTCTCCTTTGCGGGCCCGTGCGGCGGCCTCTTTTACGACCGCATAACTTTCCAAAAAGTTGGTACCATCCATCTCAAATCGGGCAAGATTGCTATACCCTGCTCCCAAGGTGTGGATGGTATCCGACGTTTGTTGGGAAATGGGAACCGAGATCGCAAACTTGTTGTCCTGGATGAAGAAGATAACGGGAAACTTTTCGCGGCTTGCCCAGTTAAGCGCCTCGTGAAAGTCACCTTGTGAAGTGGTACCGTCACCGGCGGAAACGTAAACCACCTCATCGGTTTTTTCCTTTTTTGCACCCATGGCACAACCGACCGCCTGCAAGAACTGGGTTCCGGTGGGACTCGATTGGGAAGGCATTCGCAGTTTGGCGTGTCCGTAGTGCTGGGGCATCTGACGGCCCCCGGAATTGGGGTCATCGGCCTTGGCTAGGAAACATAACATAAGTTCCTTCGTCGTCATGCCGACAGACAACGTTAAAGCCTGATCGCGATAGTATGGATAAAACCAATCCTTACCTTTTTGCAGAGCAAATCCGGCAGCAACCTGTGCGGCCTCATGGCCCTGGCATCCGATATGGAAATAGCTCTTTCCCTGCTTGAGCATCCTGAGCATCTTGTCATCCATATACCGGGCTCTCAGCATGTGGCTGTACGCCTCAAGCAGACGCTCCTTTTTCAGCTCAGGAAAGTCTTTGAGCGTGACTTTTTGATGGTTCTCCGGGCTTTTTTTGGCCGCTCGGTTTTTGACTTTGGTGGCCATCCGACGCTCCTTTGCAGATTGCACGTACTTTTCTAAGAGGCGCAAGGATAGGAAAAAATGCGAATAATCACAAGAAAAAATCGAGACGGTTTCAGTCGATTTCCAACAGAATGCTTTCCACCGTGGCCTTATTGGCGCTGTCGGGAACCAGCTCCAGATATTTCTTGAGCATTTTTTTGGCTTCGCGGTTCCGATCGGTGTAGTAGTAGGCCAGCCCGAGGTAAAGGTAGGCTTCTTTGATCCGGCTGTTCAAGCTGAGGGCTTTGCGATACTCCACGATCGCGGATTCATATCTTTTTTGTTTCGAATAGGCGATGCCTTGGCTCAAATACGGATGGTGATTCTTTTCATTGATGGATTTGCAGGCGGCATAGTGTACAGCGGCTTTGTCATATTCTCCCCGACGGGCATATAAGACCCCGAGTGCATATTGGGCCCGAAACAATTGGCTGTTGAGCTGCAGGGCTTTATGAATCAATGGACTTTCAGGGTTGTCGTTGTCCAAGTGCAGCCAGAGCCAGTAGTACGTTTCGGCGTCGGTTGAGTCGAGCGTCAAGGCGCGATTGAGCGATTGAAAAATCAGATCCCCATGCGTTTTGGCATCTTTGCTGAAATACGCCACGGCCAGAGCCCGATGGGATAAGAAGGACAATGAATCGAGAGCCAGGGCTCGATTAGCGTTGAAAACGGCGAGATCGTAGGTGTCTGAAGCGCGCTCTCCGGCCTGCTCCATTTCATAACCCAGCAAGGCGTACGTTTCCGCAAGTCCGGCATACCCCTGCACCGTAGGAGCCTCCTTGAGGGATTTTTCATATAATTTGACGGCGTCTTCATACCCGTCTGTGGTGTATTTCCTGAAAGACTGTTTAGCCTTGGCCGCAAGATCGGTCGCTTTTTTTTCGTTTTGAGACCGGACTGACGGAACCAGCCAAAGACAAATCAGGAACACCATTTTCTTCATATACTCTCCCGAATTAAGCGGCAATTGCCCGGCTTACAAAGACTTCACGAAATGAAGCATCCACGGCGTCGATGACGGCACGTTCATCGACGAGCCGATCGAGGATCTTGGACATGGAGGTGACGCCTTTGTCGCTGATGCCGCAGGGAATGATGTGATTAAAATAATCCAGATTGGCGTTCATGTTCAGCGCAAAGCCGTGCATCGTGATCCAGCGTGTAACTTTGACGCCAATGGCGCATATTTTCTCGGGTCCGGAGGGCGTATCGACCCAAACGCCTGTACTTTCTTCCACCCGACGAGCTGTGATGGAAAACTTGGCAAGGGTCTTGAGGATGACTTCTTCCAGATCGCGCAGATACCGGTGTACGTCGCGATAGTAATTATTAAGATTAAGAATTGGATATCCCACCAGCTGCCCGGGACCGTGGTAGGTGATGTCGCCACCTCGATCAATTTCGAAGACGCTGATTCCGTTGGCCGCCAGCTCTTCTTTGTTGAGGAGTAAATGACGGCTGAGATTGTCCACTCCATTCTTTCCGACGGTGTAGGTGTGGGGATGTTCACAGAGAAGCAGCGTATCATCCATCTCGTCCCGAAGGCGTTGTGTGAATACCATTTGTTGAAGATCCCATGCCTTCTGATATCCGATTTTCCCAATGTTCAAAACGTGCATCTCAGACTCCCGTGGATCCGAATCCGCCCTCGCCACGCCGGCTTTCTGTAAGGTCGGCCTCTTCAATATTGACGTTCATCACCGGGGCAATGACCATTTGGGCGATTTTCATTCCGGGTTCGATTTCAAAGGACTTCGTGCCGTGATTCATCAGTATCACACCCACTTCTCCCCGGTATCCGTGATCGATTGTGCCCGGGGAATTCAAGACCGTAAGCTGATGGTTCAGTGCGAGTCCGCTGCGTGGTCTTATTTGGGCCTCCGTTCCATCCGGCAGCTCAATGGTGAGTCCCGTTTTGACCAGTGCGGATTGTCCGGGTGCAAGGG
>JAGQUY010000069.1:0-3192 GCA_020438245.1 Bacteroidota bacterium | reverse complement strand
AATATACATTAGTCGTGTTCGATTGTAATTTCAAGAGATTTCAGCCCCGGAGTACGTCGTCCTCTATTTTTTTCTTTTCTTCCAGATCTTTTCCAAGCGGTCTTTCAATCGTTTTTCGCCTCCTTGATCTGTCGGTCGATAATAGATCCGGTCAGCCAAAGAAGCCGGAAGATACTCCTGTTCGGCAAAATGGGATTCGCCGGCGTCGTTGTGGTCATGGGAGTACTTGTATCCTTCTCCATAGTTCATCGATTTCATCAACTTGGTCGGGGCATTTCGCAAATGCAGAGGAACCGGCTGAGGAGCCTCTCCGGAAGCATCCTGGGCGGCTTCGTTGATAGCGAGGTAGGCGGCATTGCTTTTTGGACAAGATGCGAGATACGTCGCACACTGAGAAAGCACTATCCGTGCTTCCGGCATGCCAATGTAGTCTACCGCGGAGAACGTGGAGACTGCAAGCGTGAGGCCATAGGGATCGGCGTTGCCGATGTCCTCTGAGGCGAGAATGATGAGGCGTCGTGCAATGAATTTGGGATCTTCGCCGCCTTCCAGCATTCGCGCCATCCAATAGACCGCGGCATCGGGGTCGCTTCCGCGAATACTCTTGATAAACGCACTGATCATGTCGTAATGGTCCTCACCGGCACGATCGTAGGCGATCATCCGTTGCTGAAACGCTTCTTCGATGATGGACTTCGTGAGGATACAAGGCTGATCATCGGGGCCTGCCGCCAATTGAACGGCAATCTCCAGCGTATTCAGCAGCTTCCTCGCATCGCCGGAGGAGTAAAAATAAAGGCCTTCAAGGTCTTGTACTTGTATTCGACGATTCTTCAATTCGTGGTCTTGGGCCAGTGCGTGATTGAGAATACGCTCAAGGTCTTCCCTGGTCAGGGGTTCCAGACGATAAACCCGGCACCTCGACAGCAGGGCCCCGATCACCTCGAACGACGGATTTTCAGTAGTCGCGCCGATGAGCGTAATCGTTCCTTCCTCGACTGAATGGAGCAGCGCATCCTGCTGGCTTTTGTTGAAACGGTGGATTTCGTCGATGAACAGCAGGAGCCGTTCTCCGCTTTGTTTGCGCAGTTTCTCCGCGTCGGCGATCACGCGGCGCACTTCCGCTACGCCGGCTTCGACCGCGCTCAATCCGATGAACTTGGATTTTGTCGCTTTGGCAATCAAACGAGCGAGGGTTGTTTTTCCCACGCCTGGCGGTCCCCAAAAAATCATGGACACCAACTGTCCCGAGTCGATTTGAGCCTTCAACGCTTTCCCATCCGACAACAGATGGGGCTGGCCGACGAATTCATCAAGCGTCTTCGGGCGCATCCTTTCGGCAAGCGGCTGCGGACGGTCTCTTGGTGTACGAGGTTGGACCTCGTCTTCGTTGAACAAGGTCATTCAGTTGAGCACCTTTGTTGTTTTCGCCGATTTGAGTTCTTCGTAATAGTTGATCGGTTTACCCCGGTCATCCGTGAGTTGGATAACCATAACGTGAACATGCGTAGACGACCTTGCCGGGGACGCATTCCGGCCGCTACGTCCCACGGTGGCAATACGAAATCCCGGAGGGACGATGTCTCCGATCTTAACGAGGACGGTATTGTTGTGCGCATAATAGTAGTACCTGTCTCTGAGGGGATCATAGATCATGATGTAATTTCCTCCGCGCAACGAGTCGTTCTTTGCCCAATCCGTTTTGGCGGCAACAACAATACCTCCGGCCATGGCGAGTACGTGGGCAGGTTTTCCGGTGCGGTCGTCGACCATATCCTGGTTGGTATCGTGGATGAAAATATCGTGTGCCGGATGGCCACGATGAACGTTGCCGTGTGAGAAATTGTATTGCCTCTCGATATAACCGGAGCCGTTTCCGCCCACCGACGAAATGTCGTACCCTTCGAGCGGAAAATAAAGTGAGGTGTCCTCCGGCGCAGGGATCAGTTCTTTCAACTGACGGGTGAGCAATCGGAGCATTTTCCCCGCTTCCCGCCGATCGACCGTTCGGTACTGAATGCCGCGATACGTATCATTCCATTCCTGACACAACCTTATGTGGAACGGTTCCTGGCAGTTCCAAAGACCCAACAAATACAGAAGGAGCATATTCATTGATAGTTCCATGTTCTGTATCAATGTATGATGTTCGTGCAAGAAAAAAAAGAGAGGATCGTTCTTCGGCTGTGGTGACCGGGCAGGTTTTTTGGAGGAGTGGAGCCCTACGCGCTGCAACTCAACCTGACAGCAAACCAATTCTTGCGGAGAGAATTCCCAGAACACTTCCGGCCAGGACATCTCCGGGATAATGGACGCCGAGATAGATTCGTGAAAAACCGACAAGGGATGCGAAGGCGACAAGCGGAATGAAAACCACGGGATAAAAGGTGCCGACCAAGGTGGCAAAAACAAACGCTGCTGCCGTATGCCCAGACGGGAAACTGAATTTGTCCGGCGGCTGAATGAGGAATCTGATCCCCTCCAGCGTTTCAAAGGGTCGTTTTCGTCGGATGGACTTCTTGATCAGGAAATACAAGCTTGTTTCCAATGAAAAGGCAATTACCCCGGACATCAGGAAGGCAACACCCCGTTGATGGTCTAACAGTAAAATACAAACAGCGCAAACGGCATAAATGTATCCGTCCGCCGACTTTGAAATAGTATAGAAGAGTTTTTTGGTAAACCGGGAATCGGTCAGCTCAAAAATGTACAGGAACAGCCACGTATCGAACTGCAGCATATTTTGAAAAGTCTTGAGCATTACGTTCATCCTCTTTTTGGACCTCCAACAAGGTAGAATAGATGTGTTAAGGGCATATAACCGAAAAATTGTGAATGTACTAGGCGGAAAAGTAGTTGAGTTACGATTGTTATTTTGTGTATCTTGACCACGGATAAGATAAACATGGGAGGTTTTCGTGTATTCCTGTGGTGACTATCTTCGATCAACCGTCGTTGACGCAGGCGGCAAGCTTCGTTCGATATCGGAGGATATCGCTTCACAACCCGGCGCACCGGGCAAGTGGTCGTCTAAACAGATTATCGGTCATTTGATCGATTCAGCATCGAACAATCATCAACGGTTTGTTCGTGCCCAATTCCAGAATCACCTGCGCTTCGACGGTTACGATCAGAACGCATGGGTGTCGGCACAAGGATATCAACAGGCGAACTGGCTGGAACTGGTCGGAC
>JAGQUY010000068.1 GCA_020438245.1 Bacteroidota bacterium | reverse complement strand
ATCATTTAATTAGCAGCCTCTTCCTCGAGCATCAAAAACTGTTTTCGGCGTTGAGATCTCGACGAGGCTAAATTATCCGAAGATACCGTAAGAGCAGGTATTTTGAAAAGTGAAACTTCATTTTGAAGGTGAAGTTGAAAACTGTATCTTGGGTGTGATTACCACCGTCATTTTTGCAGGGAAGTGCCATGTTTATAGGTCATTTCGCAGTTGGATTTGCTTCAAAAAAATTTGCCCCAAAGGTGTCGTTGGCATGGCTTATTCTGGCCCCGGCCTTCCTCGATGTGCTCTGGCCGATCTTCATTTTGCTTGGTTGGGAAAAAGCCTCGATTGAGCCCGGAATCACTGCGGTCAGTCCGTTTAACTTCTTATCGTATCCAATTTCCCACAGCATGATTATGGCCCTGGCGTGGTCGGTTTTGTTCGGCGGTTTGTATGGAATGCTGGACAAAAGTAAGCGCGCGGCGATCGTTCTGGGAATCGGTGTATTCAGCCACTGGATTCTTGATGTGATCAGTCATCGTGCGGATATGCCGATCGGCTTCAACGGTCCCTACATCGGTCTCGAACTCTGGGCCTCTCATGTTGCAACGTTGATGGTCGAAGGTTCGATGTTCATCGTTGCCGTGTGGATGTATATGCGCGTGACGCACGAAAAAGATCGTATCGGCAGATGGGCACTTGCCTTTGCCGTGGGGCTTCTTGCTTTTTTTTACGGGCAAAGCCTGTTTGGGCCTCCTCCGCCAAGCATTTTGGCCGTCGCTATCAGCGGGATTGTGGCTCTGGTTTTATTTATGCCTCTGTTCTGGTGGATTGACCGCCATCGGGAAGTTGTGAATTCCTGAAATAGCCCGTGAAAATTGAATAAAGCGTTGATGAAAATTCTTAAAGGTAAAGCCAAACTCCTCACCCTTGCCGGTCACGAGATGGCCGTCTACACCGACGAGTTCTGGACTTCACGTCAACGTCAGGCCTCCTCCCTGCATGAAATTTCGTACCGGGCATGTTTCAAACCACAACTCCCGCGCTATTTCATTGAGAGACTCACGCAACCCGGCGACGTGGTTTACGATCCATTCAGCGGACGTGGAACAACCGCCATTGAGGCCGCCCTGCTGGGACGACAGGTTATTGCCAACGATGCCAATCCGCTTAGTGCGATACTGAGCTTTCCAAGACTCTATCCGCCCGATTTGGTAGAAATAAAAGAACGCTTGCACCAAATCCCGAACAAGACACCTTCTCATAACGCTCCCGATCTTGAGATGTTCTACCATCCTAAGACGTTTGAAGAAATCTGGTCGCTGCGCGCGTATCTGAAGAGCAGGGTCAAATCCGGGAAAGAAGACGGGGTCGATCGGTGGATCCGAATGGTCGCAACGAATCGGTTGACAGGACATTCCCCGGGTTTTTTTTCAGTGTATACGCTTCCCCCGAATCAGGCCGTTTCTGCCGAACGGCAAAAAGAAATCAATCGTGGGCGAAAACAAAAAGCCACGTACCGGGACGTTCATGCGCTGATTCTCCGCAAATCGCATCAACTGACCAGAAACTTGACGGAGTTACAAAAATCTAATCTTAAGGGTGCTCTCACTACGGCTCTGTTTACGTGTGGCCCTGCGTCGCGCGTCGAATCCGTTCCCTCAAACCACGTGCATCTCACAGTTACGTCTCCGCCTTTTTTGGATATCGTTCAGTACTCCTCGGACAACTGGCTGAGATGCTGGTTCAACAATATCGATGTAAAGGCGATCGCGTCGGGAATTACAATGAGTCGGACTGTCGAAGAATGGTCCGGCATCATGCAGTCGGTTTTTCACGAGCTTTTTCGGATGACGCGCAGGGGAGGCTGGGTGGCTTTCGAGGTCGGAGAAGTTCGGAACGGCCGCATCAAACTCGAGGAAGTCGCGGTACCGCTGGGTCTGAAAGCCGGCTTTGCGTGCCCGGCGGTTTTCATCAACAGACAAAAATTTACGAAGACGGCAAATATTTGGGGAGTGAAAAACAATACAGCGGGAACGAACACCAACCGGATAGCCCTGTTTCAAAAACCGCACGCTTGATTTGAAATTGCCGGAAGCGTACGTTATAGCCACCCTTTGAATTTGGAGAAGCATTGGACGCTCGAAATAGAAAACTAACAACCTTGTCCATTTTTCTGACAGCTCTTCCGCTCTTGTTGGCGGGGATGGACAGTCTTGCGCAGGGTAATCTCGTTTTAGGTTCCGTTTTTGTTGCAGCTGCAGTTGCCAACCTGATCATTCTTCGTTTTACAGTGCGCAGTAGTAAGCCGGTTCCTTCGCTTTTCGATATCCTAAATGCTCTTGTTCTTTTATTTGTAGCCTACGACTATCACGACCAAGGAAAAAAATATCTACCCTATGCGTACGTGATTGCCGCCGTTCTGACCGCCGTGATCCCCATCGTTAGCAAACGAAGTGCAAAAGTTAACTTTTAGATGAAGTTTTTTTTCTGGGTACTTGTGGTTGCTGCAAATGCGGTTTACTCGCAAACCGTTTTTGTCTTTGACCGGCAGACCGGACAACCCCTTGATCGGGTGAATATCCACAGCTCCAATCCGAAGGCATCCGCGGTAACGAATGCTCGAGGCCGTACCGATATGACGTCATTTCGGTTCGCGGATAGTATCACGTTCAGTCACATCGGCTACGAATCGGCGGTCTTTCGTTTCGTCGAATTGTCGAACATGAATTTCCGTGTCGGTCTGCAGGAAAAAGCAATCTCCTTTGGAGAAATTGTGATTTCCGCCAGCCGATGGGAGGAGGAAGAAAACGAAGCACCGGTCCGCGTGGAACAGGTCACCGGGGATGACGTAGTCCTTCAGAATCCACAGACGGCCGCCGACCTGCTGGGTTCGGGGGGATACGCCTATATTCAGAAGAGCCAAATGGGGGGTGGTTCTCCGATGCTGCGTGGCTTTGCGACGAACCGGGTTCTGCTGGTCGTTGATGGCGTTCGCATGAACAATGCTATCTTCAGGACGGGCAATCTTCAGAATGTCATTTCCCTGGATGCAAATGCGATGGACCATACCGAGATTTTGTTCGGACCCGGTGCCGTTTTGTACGGGAGCGATGCAATCGGAGGAGTGATGGATTTTCACACGATCATGCCGAGGTTTGCCTCAGACCATGGGATGGAATACTCGGGCTCTGCCATGACACGGTACGCCTCGGCCAACTCGGAACGCACGGCGCACGTGAACGTCCGTCTGGGTTGGAAATCCGTAGCTTCGGTAACGGCCGTGACGCTATCGGATTTCGGCGACCTCCGTGCGGGATCACACGGCAACGACTATTTTTTACGGCCCGACTATCAGGCGCGTATCGGCGGAATCGATTCCTTTCGCACAAATTCAGATGACCGGATCCAGAAGGCAAGTGCGTACGGCCAGGTAAATCTGATGCAGAAGATATCGCTTCGTCCTGCGGTCGGGTGGAATATCGAGTACGGCTGGTACTTTTCCCGCACGACCGATGTACCAAGGTACGACCGGTTATATCAGAAGTCCGGCGATGACTTTTCCTACGCAGAGTGGTACTACGGTCCGCAGGCCTGGACGATGAATCGACTGGAAATCTCCCGTACACGTAAAGGGCGTTTTTTTGACGATGTTCGTTTGGTTGCGGCACTTCAGAATTACCAAGAGAGCCGTCATGACCGCCGCTACCGAAATGAACGACTGCGAAATCAGATCGAAACGGTGACCGCTCTTTCGACCAATGTCGATTTTTCAAAAGAACAGTCGTCGGTATTGAATATATTTTATGGAGTGGAGGCCGTGTACAACAAGGTCGGATCCAGAGCAAATCGTCAGAATATCTCAACTGGTGAAGTTGCCCCGACCAACACACGTTATCCGGATGGGTCCATTTGGCAATCCTATGCGGCATACATGAGCGTGAAATACCAACTGACCGCGCACTGGATTCTTAATTCGGGTGTTCGTGCGAGTCACGTCCGAATGGCGGCGGGTTTCGACACGACGTTCTTTGATTTCCCGTTCAGGGCTGCAAAAATAAACAACTCCGCGATCAACGGAAGTATCGGTTCGGTGTATCAGCCTGAGCAAGACTGGCAGGTATATATGAACTTCGCCACGGGATTTCGAGCGCCCAACGTGGACGATATCGGAAAAATTTTCGAATCGGAACCGGGTGCCGTCGTCGTACCCAATCGGGACTTAAAACCCGAGTATGCGTACAACTTCGAGGTGGGTACGGCCAAAACGTTTTGGGACCGAATGAAGATTGATTTCAGCAGCTACTACACCTTGCTGGAAGATGCTTTGGCGCGGAGGCCGTATCGTTTCAACGGTCAGGACAGTATAGAATACGACGGGACGACGAGCGCCGTCCAGGCGATTCAAAATCTTTCGCGTGCCTATGTTTGGGGGATTCAAGCCGGCCTAAAATGGAATATAGGTAGAAGTGTCACGCTGACCAGTCAGATCAACTATCAGCAGGGCGAAGAAAAAGATGCCGACAGTTCGAAATACTATCCGCTGCGCCATGCGGCGCCGCTTTTTGGGAGCACACACGTTCTGTATCAAATACAAAAATTGGAATTCGACTTCTATGCCCGGTACAATGCGCGCATGAGCTACGACGACCTTTCCCTTTCCGAACGCTCCGACAACCTTCCGTACGCCAAGAACGAAAAGGGAAAACCTTTCGTACCCGGGTGGATGACGCTGAATCTGAAAGCAGCATTTTTTGCGTCGGAACACTTTTCCGTCACCGCTGGAGTGGAGAATATTACCGATCGGCTCTATCGCCCGTTTGCCAGCGGAATCAGTGCACCGGGGAGGAATTTTCTACTGTCCCTTCGGTACAGGATGTAATAATATCGAATCGCCCTTTGATCCCTTCCGTCTTGCCAATGGATGACGGTTTTCAGATATTACCGACAGCAATTTCCACCTGATCCCAATCAACATGTCCCTGCTTATCCGTCTGACAATCGCTTCAGTGCTTACCAGTCTGGTATCCGTCTTTGGGCAGGTTCCGGTCAAGTTCGATCGGTACTCGGTTGAAAATGGCCTTTCCCAAAGTCAGGTCTTTGAAATTACCCAGGACAGCGATGGATTCATGTGGTTTGCAACGGCGGATGGTCTCAATCGATTTGACGGAAATCATTTCACGGTCTTTCGAAGTACCGATCTTCAACCAATCCTCACCGATGACTATGTCTTTTGCATGGTTTGGGAAAACAACAAGACACTATGGGTTGGAACGGATGGCGGAGGTTTGCACCGGATTGAGTTTGCGGAGGCAGGTCCAAAGATGCAGCTGTTTCTCCCTGAAACGAGGGACTCGGCAGCCCTGGTTCACCGCCGTCCGATGAGAATGCTCAAAGGACGGGACTCCACCTTGTGGATTGCAACCAATGTGGGGCTGGAGAAAATGGATCTGAAAACACAAAGGCTGACAAGTGTTCCACTTGCCGTTGAAGGCAAACCGTGGATGACCCAACAAGTGGTTGCCCTTGAGATGGATCATGAGGGGGCGCTATGGGTTGGCACACCGGGAGGGCTTCTCCGGATGAGCGGCGACGGCACACTTTCCAGTCCGGACAGATGGCGCAATGTATCCGTTCTCTCGCTGCTTGAAGATAGAAATCGTCGACTCTGGATTGGCACTTCATCGAATGGCTTGTTCCGGATGGAAACCATGTCAGAGAATCCGAAAGCCGTACCTGTTGAAAATGTGCCTGTCCTAAAAGGAAGCCGTATTTGGACTCTGATGGAAGATCGCGGTGGGCATCTTTGGGTGGGAACCAATTCGAAGGGACTTGTAAGACTGACCCTCGATAAAACCGGGCTGGTCGATACCCGACAATTTGTTGTTGAAGAAAACAACGCCCGAAGTATCAGCAGTAACGAAATTCGGACTCTCTTTGAAGACCGCGAAGGAACGATATGGCTCGGTACGAGCTTGGGCGGCGTGAACAAATATAACCCTACCCGAGGCGCAAACCGATTTCCGCACTATCGCATTCATGCCGAAGGCGAGGGCTCTTCAGTCAATTACGTTTGGAGCATAACTGCAGACGGCAACGGTCAATTTTGGATAGGAACCCGGCAAAACGGATTGTTGAAATCCTCTTCGGATGGATCGTTTGATCGGATTCATTCGCCTTTTCTTTCGTCATTTGTCTGGTCATTGTTGTTGGACAGCAAGAACCGCCTTTGGATCAGCAGTTATCTGAGTCCTCTGTTGTCGACAAACGTGGGTTCATCTTCGTCTTCGCCGGCGTTTCAGACGTTGTTCGTCGATCCGTCCAATCGCACGTTGGGAAACCAGCCTGCCGTATCCAGCATTACCGAGGATAAATCCGGAACACTCTGGTACGGCACGTGGGGAGACGGTTTATATCGTTTCATGGGAGGTGGTACTCGCGTTGAACAGATCTTGACGGCTCATCAAGTGGGCAATTCCGGAATTGTTGCGGTGAGTGCATCCAGAAGGGGTAATATTATCATCGGAACGGATGGCGACGGACTTATGATACTGGATCCTCTGACCGGTCAACTGAAGAAATTCATCAATATCGCAAACGATTCGACAACGCTGTCGCATAACAGGGTCTATGCTGTTCTCGAGGACTCCGCGGGCGGGGTTTGGACCGGGACGTATGGAGGGGGGCTTTGCCGAATGGATCCGGTCAGTCAAAAATTCAAACGTTGGACAGTTCGCGACGGTCTTCCCAGCAACCTGATAAACTCATTGCTTCGGGACAGTCTGGGCCGTTTGTGGGGCGGAACCAATTTTGGTCTATTCGTTCTGGATCCGCGAACGGAAGAAATATTCTGTTATTCGACTGCCGATGGATTGCAAAGCATGGAATTTACCGGAGCGGCCGCAAATGCGGGGGGAAGTTTCCTGTTCGGCGGCATCAACGGGTATAATCGTTTCAGGCCAGAACATATTCGGGAGGAAGAATATCGTGCGCAAGTGATCATCCGAGGTTGGCAAACTACCGAGCGGTACGTCGCTGCCCCCATACTCAATCGTTTAAACCAGTCGATCAAAATTTCTTATCCCGAGGATCAGATTGCGATTGAATTTTCGTCAGTGGAGTTTTTCAACCCGGCGGGAACTCATTATGCATATAGAATGGACGGGGTCGATCCCAATTGGGTATTGTCCCAGGGAATTCGGCAGGCAAGATACTCAAATCTGGACGGAGGCTCCTATCTTTTCCACGTCAAAGCCCGCAGCGCCCAAGGGGTGTGGTCCCCTCTGGAAGCTACCCTGCAGGTTGTTGTAGAGCCTGCTTTTTGGAAGACCACATGGTTTCGCTTTCTTGCCGTAGCCTTTTTGGTCAGCTTGCTTGCAGGTTCGGTTCGATGGCGACTTCGGAGGATTCAAAAGCAGAAAAACCGGCTCGAACATCTCGTTCAGGAAAGAACTTCTGAACTTTCAAAGACGGTGGAGGAGTTGCGGACCACTCAATTGCGATTGGTTCAATCGGAGAAGTTGTCGTCTTTGGGGATCATGGTTGCGGGTGTTGCGCATGAAATCAATAATCCGCTTTCTTTTGTCTATGGTAACCTGTCGCATCTGGACGAGTATATTTCCGGAGTGACCAAATTGGTAGATGAACTGGAGTTGTCCCTCAAATCCGCCAAAAAGGAAGACGGCGCCCTGCTGCTGGCACAGCTCAAGGAAAAGTATGATTTCAATTTTATGCTAACCGATCTCAGAAGGCTCGTGCAGTCTTCCCACGATGGTGCTGCAAGGATCAAGAAGATCGTTGAGAATCTTCGCCACTTTGCCACTTCCGACGAAGCCGATCGGATTGAAGTGGACCTGCATGATGAAATAGAGGCGGCACTGAACTATCTGAAGGCCGAAATGGGTGAAAAGGTTCGGTTGGTCCGCGAATACGGAACACTGCCCCGCATGACGGTGTATCGGGGTCTTTTAAGCCACGCGTTTTTCAATATTCTCCAGAACGCCGTGCATGCGATGAAGAAATCGGGAACGCTCCGAATCATCACAGAGACGACCACATTTGACTTTCAGGCGCAGACGGTGCGGGCCGGAGGTGCGCCCAACGCAGTGTGTGTCTCCGTTGAGGACACCGGAGCGGGGATAAGGGGGGATCTGCAGCAAAGGATATTTGATCCCTTTTTTACCACCAAAGAGATCGGTGAGGGTACCGGGTTGGGACTCTCCATCGCTTATGGAATTGTACGTAAACACCGCGGAGTGATTAATTTCGATAGCGCTGAGGGCCGTGGGACGGTCTTTAGAATCATTTTACCGAATGAGGAACCATGATCATACGGTTGACATTTTTCTTCCTGTTCAGTGCGCTTGTTCTGCATGCGCAGATCCGAATTCCAAGGCATGTCGGTGTGGAAGAAGGCTTGGTTCAATCTCAGGTTGTATCTATGTTATTCGACCGCGATGGATATCTGTGGATAGGCACGCTTGGCGGTTTGAGCCGATGGGACGGTGTGCATTTCAAGAATTTTGGATCGAGGGAGGGTTTAACATCGATAGCAATACTATCGATAGGGGAAGGTCCTGATGGAAGCCTATATATGGGAACCAGTACCGGAGGACTCCATACCTATCGACAAGGGCAATTCTCGAATTTCTCGACAGAACAGGGATTATCGAGTCCGACTGTCCGAGCGTTCCAGATTGAACAGAACCGTTGGCTGGTTGGAACAGATAATGGATTGAACATAGTAACGTGGTCAGATCAAGGTCAGCCTCGTATTGAAACCTATTGCGCCGGAAATCGGATATCCTCCGTTCTTAGAACAGACGATTCCACAATCCTCATCGCCAATTACGACGAAGGACTATTCGAGCTCAGGAATGGAATTGTTCGCCGACTATTTGCCGAAAAGCCGATTTTGCGACGGGGTCTTAGGCAAATTCGCCGACTGGCCGACGGACGAATTCTGGTGCTCAACGAAAATCAGGGCGCGGCGATTCTCCAAGGGAGCGACGTTGAAGAGGTGTTCTTTAACGACGAATTGAAAAAATATCGTCAGATTTGTTTTTTTGAGGATTCCGGCGGCGACTGGTATTTTGGGGGAATCAATGCCGGCGTACTAATGATCCGAGACGGCAGGGTGGATCATCTCGGACTCAAACAGGGATTATCAAACGAACAGGTCACTGCCATGGCGGAGTCTCCCTCCGGTCAGATAACCATCGGGACTTGGGGAGGACTACACTTTTATGATCATGACCGGATCAGGACCTTCAACACGACCACCGGCCTGTCGGCGAATATTATTTTGTCAATAACCCAAGACAAGGACGAAGCTATGTTGTTCGGGTCCAATGAGGGTACGATTGACCGCCTGGTGGGTAATCACGTGGAAGCCTTGCCAGGTTGGCAAAAGCAATCCTCTGTTTGGGCGTTGTATTCACCGGATGGACAAGACCTATTTGTGGGGACACACAATAACGGAGCTTTTCAGAGAATATCCGGAAGCTGGAAACAATATATTGCGGAGTTGGGCGACGATCGTGTGTATTCGATTCTCAGGGCACGTGCCGGCGCAATCTATTTTGCAACCCGACAGGGCGTTACGGTACTACGCGAAGGAAAATTTAACGCCTTGCTGCGCGGGAACTCTTTGCGCAGAGACTTTTATTATGCGATTTGTGAACGGAAAAACGGGGACTTTCTCTTCGGCACTCGTCAGGGTGTTATTGTATCCCGCTACGACGGACTGGACACCCTGGATCGTCAAGATGGTATGATCGACGAGCATGTGTGGTCGATCAAAGAGGGCCCGGACGATGGGTTGTACGTGGGTACTAATGCGGGCGGTCTGCATGTTTTCAAGAATGGAAAACTCAGCATTTACAATATGGATTCCGGTCTGTCTGACAATACAGTCTATGGCGTCGAATTTGACAGTCGGGGCAGATGCTATCTTGCCACCAATAAGGGCGTAAATGTTTTAACCTTCGATCCTTCTGGTGTTCGTGTTAGAGTTATCCGAAAAGCGGATGGTCTGGCAAGTGATGAATGCAGTCAAGGGGCCGTCTTCAAAGACGGCACGGGGAAATTATGGTTTGGGACTATTGGGGGCGTTTCCTGCATTGATCCTGAAAAAGAAAGTGCATCCGGTACGGTGCCGCGTGTACATATTACGAGATTCAGAGTTTTTGAAAACGATGTGCGGTTTGAATCGCTTCAACCAAACCATCTTTTCGACTACAACGAAAATTATCTGAAGTTTGATTTCGTTGGCATCAATTTTTCGGCCCCCGACAGGGTTTTATATCGATATCGCATGTCCGGTGTCGACAAATCATGGGTTGAAACGGATCGCGATTTCGTCCAATACTCCAATTTGAACGACGGGTCCTATGTATTTGAACTCATGGCAAGCAACGAATGGGGACAGTGGAGTGACCCGTTGCAATTCAACTTCTCCATCAAGCCGCCGTTTTGGGAAACCTGGTGGTTTCTGCTGTTGATGACGCTTACCATCGGCGGAACGATAGCGTACGTCCTCTTTACAAAATTCCAGCAAGCTTTGGCTGTGGAGCGCCTGCGGTCGAAGATTGCCGCCGATTTTCATGATACGATCGGGGCAGGTCTGACGCAGGTTCATGTGCTGAGCCAGGTGGCGGTTGCGCAGGCCGACCGCAAGGACGATCTGCTGAAGCATCTTCAATCCATCGACACCGTATCAAAAACTCTGTACGAGGAAATGCGGGATATTGTCTGGCTGATCAATCCAAAGAAGGACACGCTGTATGACTTGCTCATACGGCTGCAGGAATCCAACGAGGATTTACTCAATGAATCGGACATAACCTTTGAAATGACCAATTTGAAAGATCTTGACAAAGTACGATTGCCCATGGAACATCGGCAGCAGATTTATATGATTTTCAAGGAAGCATTGAATAACAGCTTCAAATACAGCCGGTGCGACGCGATCAAGCTGGATGTGGAAGCACAAGCAGGTACATTGAACATTGTCTATACCGATAACGGAGTCGGATTTGATCCTGCAACCGTCAAACGTGGAAACGGTCTGAACAATATGGAAGAACGGGCGACGTCTATCGGCGGGATTATCGAGATGGAGACGGCGCAGGGGCAGGGCATGAAGTTGACTCTAAGAATCAAAACCTAGTCGGAAGGACGCCGTATGATCAGAGTTGCCATTGTGGAAGATGATAAGATTGTCCGTCAAGGACTGCATCTGATCATTGATTCCCAACAGGAATTCAAATGTGTGGGTGCCTTTGAACGTTGCGAGGCGCTACTCAAGGAAGTTGCTTCTCTGCGTCCTGACGTTATTCTAATGGACATCAATTTGAAAGGCGGCATGTCAGGAATTGAAGGAGTAAAAGGGGTTAAGAAGAGTTGTCCATCCTGTGTGGTCATCATGCAGACGGTCTATGAGGAGGACTCCAAAATTTTTGACGCGTTGTGCTCCGGTGCATCCGGTTATTTGCTGAAGAAAACGTCACCTTCCAGACTGCTTGAAGCCATCGGTGAAGCTGTAAATGGCGGTGCGCCGATGAGTCCGAGCATTGCGAAAAAAGTTGTAGAGTATTTCAAGCGCCAAGATCCGCCGACCGCGGAAAAGGAAATATCCTTATCGGAACGGGAAAAAGAGGTGCTGCGCTTGATGGAAGCCGGAAAGCCGTACAAGGTTATTGCCGATGATCTTCATATCAGCATTCCAACAGTACGGTTCCATATGGGCAATATTTATAAGAAACTTCACGCCAGCAGCCAGTCAGAGGCTGTTGCGAAAGCGGTGCGAAAAGGCCTCATTTAGCCTATCACTTCCGATAGTCAATAGCTGCTTTGACTTCGATTTTTATCAGTTGATCCAGTTCATTGCACCATGCTGTATAAGTAACTTGGAGGAGGTCCAGACTACGGTATACTGTCATGTCAAAATGCACGTTCTGTCTTTTCCTCCTTCTGTTCGTCGGCTGCCGGACTCCGCCTGCCGGAGAAAATTCTTTCAGAATAAGAAGCACGGCGTCCTATAACCGATTTGACGAGACGGTTCATTTTTCGAATACCCGAATGACCTGGCTGTCTGGACGGCAGATTCAGATGGAGCTTTCGAGTCCTTCACCTTCGATGGAGACCGGTTCGATGGGTCAGGTTTTGAAATTATCCATTGTTCTTGACTCCGGAGATCAAATCCCGGGCCCCGGGCGATTTAGCTGTCGGCATTCAACCGGGCGATCTTGCATGGTGGAAATCAGAACCCGTTCTGGCTCTTTTGTATTGGATAACAACCTCGATGGATTTGTGCGTGTGACTGGACTGCAAAACCCCGGCATCGAGGGTGAAGTGATGATCGAAGGTACCGATCTGAGTGTGATGGGGAGCTTCTCTGTACTTCCTGAAGGATGGGGCACCGCTACTCAATGAAACCGCTCGTCCAAGGCTTTCTCCCAAACACCGGTTCGGACCGGGTTTGGGATGGCATGTAAATATTTTCCTTGCCGTGACGTGGGGAATAAAAGAGGTTGAATTTCGGTTCTTACATATCCCTACAAATATAT
>JAGQUY010000067.1 GCA_020438245.1 Bacteroidota bacterium | reverse complement strand
GGGCGACAATGGAATAGGTGTAGGCCGCCAGCGAGGCGCTGAAATTGTATCCCTGATGGGGAGTGCTAAAATAGTCCGTACTCAGATACGGCGGCGTATCGCCCAGCAAGGCGCTGGTCGATGAAGGGTATTGGCTGTTGATGCTGTAATAATTTTCGAGGGCGTTACTGATCGATTTGAGCGTGGCTTTGGCCGCGGATTCGTTGGCAGTAATCCGGGCCTGCAGGAGATTCGGGATCGCCAGGGTCGCCAGCAGGGCCACGATGAAAACGACGATCATGATTTCTACCAGTGTGAATCCGGAGCGGTTTATTTTCATAGGCTCAGAATATCATGATTCAAACGAATTGGAAGAAATATTTCATGATTTTTAGGGCGCTAATGTTCTCAGATCAAAAACGTTAGCACCGAGAACACGCATCGTTCCGCTGTCTTGAATGTAGCCAATGATACTCGCATGGGTCAGGTCGATCTTCCCCGGTATCTCGATACTGATCTCGCCGCTGTCGCTCGTCATCCGGACCGAAGCGAAGCGCCGCACGGTGTTGTCGTGTTGCAAGAGTCGACCCGCGTTTTCCCCGCGTGCCACGTCGACCTTCAAGCCCCGCTCGACCAGAGCCATATTCAACACATCGTCATTCCCATAACCACTGGCCTGATAACCCACCTTCAACTTGTCCCGGTCGCGGCGCACTCCGGTCAACGTCAACGTCGCGGGTGACGGGGTGGCTAGCGCGCGGTCGATCGCCCGTTGGCCCCGATCGCGGCGGTATCCTCCAAAGGCATCCATGCCGTTAACAATCATTTGCGGCGTGTAGACAGTCTGTTCGCGCAGGGACTGGGCATAGCGGCGCTGACGATTGCTGAACGCCCGGCTGGCATAGGGATCACGCCAACCCAAATAATCCCAGTAATCGACATGAAAACCCAGTGTAAAAACCCTCAGGCCTTGCTCACGGGCCAGTGAAGTTATGTCACGTAAAAAGGTATCGGCGGGCGGACAACTGGAACATCCTTCGGAGGTAAAGAGTTCAACGACGGCAAAGGGCTGATTTCCGTCTTCACGTTCGGCGGCGAGCGGCATTTCAATCCCGGCAAATACACTCCCGAGGATGAGGGCGGCCGCAAAGCTAAGGCGAAGCAGACTCACTCAGCAGGCTCCTTCTCCTGCCGTTCCGTTTCGTCAAGCGTCTTGTATTCCATGCTGGCCGCGATTTTTTCCTGCCATTCTTTAAATAACTTTTCCGGATGAATGATCAGCCGACTCAGGACCTTCCACGCCCCTTTCAAAAGCCAGACGCCGCCGTTAAAGATAAAGGTCAGGACATCGGCGATGATGTCGACCTTCTTCTCCAGTTCTTTCAGATCGGCCGGTGTTTCGGGGATCGTCTCTTTTTCCTTAAGCCCCGACCCCTTTCCCTGCAACGCCTCTTCTTGCTCGATTTCCTTGATCTTTTGCGCAATCTCGGCCGCTTCGTCCGTGGGAAAATATTCCTCGTCCGGGATTTCGTCTTCCTCTTCCTCCTCAAGCTCCTCCGGCAATTCATACTCAATCGGTTCTTCGGGCGGTTCGTCCTCCCACAGTTCCAATAGCGTATTGCTCAGCACGATCAGTTCATTGAGACCGCCGTACCAGATGGTTATCTCGTTGCGTTTTTTGGTTCGTTCGGCGGTAGAGAAAAAAGAAATGCGCCGCAAAAAGCGGATTTGGTGGCAATTGTCGCCGAAAGACTTCTTCAGAAACGCTTCGTATTTATTGAGGATATACTCCAGTTCCTCCTTGGACAGGTAAGGAACATTCCGGATGTCCTCAACAAACGTGCGAACCTGGGCGACGTTTTCTTTCTTGGTTACGGCTTCATCCATGATGATT
>JAGQUY010000066.1:11146-20310 GCA_020438245.1 Bacteroidota bacterium | reverse complement strand
CGTGCTCTGAGTATATGTTCCTCGATGATTCCGCCTGCAATCTGGCCTCAATCAACTTGATGAAGTTTGCAGACGAAAGCGGAAGGTTCGACATTGACGGATTTCGGCAGGCATGCAGAATTTTTATCATCGCCCAAGAAATTTTGGTGGATATGTCGAGCTACCCGACCCAAAACATTGCTCAGAACAGCCACGATTACCGACCGTTGGGCCTCGGTTACGCAAATCTTGGCACGTTGTTGATGGTGAATGGCATTCCATACGATTCGGAGGAAGGCCGTTCTTGGGCAGGCGCTATTACTGCGATCATGCATGCCTGGGGATATCGTGGTTCGGCGGAAGTTGCTTCCATCAAGGGTCCCTTCCCCGGCTACAAGAAGAACGAATCGTCCATGATGCGTGTGATGAACAAACATCGGGATGCATCCTATAAGATCAATCCGGAATTTTGTCCGGAAAACCTGATAAAAGCCGCCCGGGAAGATTGGGATACCTGTGTCGCCATGGGCGAGTCGTTTGGTTATCGTAATGCTCAGGCAACCGTATTGGCCCCCACAGGAACGATCGGCCTCTTGATGGATTGTGATACGACGGGTGTGGAGCCGGAATTCTCCCTCGTAAAATGGAAAAAACTTGCTGGTGGCGGATACTTCAAAATTGTGAATAACTCGCTCACCCGTGCGCTGAATAAGCTCGGCTACAGTGACGAAGATGTCGACAGTATGGTCAAATATATTGTCGGTCACGGCACATTCAATGGCGCGCCCTATGTGAATCCCGAACAGCTGGCACAACTCGGCTACACCGCCCAAGAAATTGCAGCGGCGGAAGCGTATGTGAATAAGAACAAGTCCCTCGACGAATGGACGCCTCACATCAATATAAAATCACTGAAAAAACACGGTCTTTCAGGCGAGCAAATTTCACGAGCCGTGATTTATATCGGAGGTGCACAGACACTGGAGGGAACTCATTTACTCAAAGAAGAACACTTGGCAGTATTTGATTGTGCGAACAAGTGCGGTATCGGCAAACGATTCATTGATCCCATGGGTCATGTCAAAATGATGGCGGCAGTGCAGCCTTTTCTCTCAGGCGCTATCTCGAAGACGGTCAATTTGCCGAACGACGCGACCGCTCAGGACATCGAGAAAATTTACTTTGAAAGCTGGAAGCTGGGCTTGAAAGCCGTTGCGCTATATCGGGATGGCAGCAAATTTTCCCAGCCGCTGAACAGCAAGTCATTGTCGACAGACGATGGCGATGTTGTGACCAAGGAAGAGATGGATAAGGCAGTTCACGAGGTAGTCGAGCGGATGAGCAAAGAACTCAAACGCGGCCAGAAAAAATCCATACCACACAAACGTCACGGTTTTACACAGGAAGTGACACTGGGCGGCCACAAGATCTATTTTAGAACCGGCGAATACGAAGACGGTACACTGGGAGAAATATTCATTGATATGTTCAAGGAAGGTGCCGCTTATCGTTCTCTGTTGAACTGTTTTGCGGTCGCCGTTTCCATGGGATTGCAATATGGTGTGCCGCTCGAAAAATTTGTCGAGAAGTTCACCTTCACAAGATTTGAACCCAGCGGATTCACCAACCATCCAAATATCAAGAACGCCACATCCATTCTGGATTTCATTTTCCGCGTGCTCGGGATGGAATATTTGAAACGCATGGATTTCGTCCACGTTCCGCCGACGGTCGATGACGGCTCGACGGACGAATCCAAGACGGAGGCAAAAAAGGAGGTCCCCTTGAACCCACAGGTACCTGCGGCCGAAATGCCTGCCAATCTGATGGAGAAACATCTCGAGGAAATGATGGGTGATGCGCCGGCCTGTGATGTATGCGGCCACATCACGGTCCGAAACGGCGCATGCTACAAGTGTCTTAACTGCGGCAACAGTATGGGGTGTTCTTAAAGCGCCGGGGATACATTTATCCTGACTAACTCAGACATTGACAAGACCCATGGGCAGAGCGCTCTCTTTAGGGCGTTGTGCCCTTTTTTATTTTCTCGTGAATCAAATTCTTCCGGTCTTGTCCCGCCATATTACCTTTTAACAAAGGTCTAGCTACATGCCAGAAAAGAAATCCGATAAGAAGCTCTTCATTTTGGACACCAATGTCATTCTATATGACCACACGTGCATATACAATTTCAAGGAACATGATGTGGTTATTCCGATCGTAGTGCTCGAAGAAATCGATCTTTTCAAAAAAGGCAGCGATCTGATCAATTTTCAAGCCCGTGAATTCATTCGTGAGATGGACAAACTTTCCAAAGATCAGGTTTTCAATAAAGGATTGAAGCTGAGCTCCACTCACGGGCGTCTCTTTGTTGAGGTGGGTGAGCCTTCGTCTGATCGTGTCCACCACGCGTTCACTACCAATAAACCCGATCATCGCATCCTTGCCCTGGCGGACGAACTCCGAAACAAAAGAAAAGACCGTGAAGTTATTATTATCAGCAAAGACATTAATCTTCGGATGAAGGCCAAGTCTCTCGGCATCCCAGCAGAAGATTATGAAACAGGTAAGATCCGTAATCTAGACGAATTGTACACCGGCATCGAAATGCATGAAAACTTCGACACATCTACCATCCGCAAATTCTATGAAAATCACGGGGGCGTTCCTGTCGACGAGGTTGGTCTCCCTGGTCAGCCCATGGCCAATCAGTACTTTATCTTGAAAAATCACAGTACGAGCGCCTTGGCACATTTCAATCCTTTCCAGAAAGTGATGGAGAAAGTCACACGCCGTGCCGCCTATGGTATTGAACCTCGGAACGCCGAACAGGCATTCGCGTTGGACGCGCTAATGCGTCAGGAAGTGCCCGTGGTCACGTTGACAGGTAAAGCCGGTACAGGGAAAACCCTGCTAGCTCTCGCGGCGGCACTTCAGCAGCGGCAAAATTACAGCCAGATTTACCTGGCCAGACCGGTGGTGCCGCTGAGCAACCGTGATATCGGTTATTTGCCCGGCGATGTTCAGGAAAAGCTCAATCCTTATATGCAACCGTTGTGGGACAACCTGGCGGTTATCCGTCACAAGTTTTCACCGGAAAGTGCGGAACACAGCCGAATTGGTGAGATGGTGGAGAAGGAAAAGCTGGTTATTACGCCGCTTGCCTATATACGCGGGCGCAGTTTGGACAAAATTTTCTTCATCGTGGATGAGGCACAGAATCTTACCCCGCATGAAGTCAAGACGATCATCACGCGGGCCGGTGAAGGCGCCAAAATGGTCTTTGTGGGCGACATTTATCAAATCGACTCGCCCTACCTGGATTCACAGTCCAACGGATTGACCTATCTTGTCGACCGGATGAAGGGGCAGGAGCTTTTTGCTCATGTAAACCTGGTCAAAGGAGAACGAAGCGCGCTGGCGGAATTGGCAAGCAACCTTTTGTAATCCTTTGATACGAAATACGGCTATTCAAAATCCTCTGACGTAGGGGTATTCAGATTTTCCCGGTAAAATCGCTCCAACTCATCTTCAAAAAAGAACTTCTCGCCATCAAATGGTCGCAGCTCATTTAGCCACGTAGCTTGTTCGTCGTACTTGGCGAAGAAAGGGCGTTGTACCCAATCCGGATTGCGTCCTTGAAGGAATCTCATGGTTATCGCCTTCTCTCCTCTTATTTCGCTTACACCAAGGATCTGGACCTTGCCAGGGTTTGTGGATAAAGACGGGCCCCTGACGGTTCTTGAGAGTCCGCTCACACGTTGATAAGCGTCCCTAAAGAGCTGCCATGCTTTTACCAATGAGATTCCAAAGAAGTGCTGGGCACCGGTATCCCGCACGACGAACATGTAGTACGGAATACAGCCCAGGTTTACCTGCTCATTCCACATGGTTGCCCACGCGTCCGCATCGTCGTTGATATTTCTTAGGATTGGGGACTGGGTTCGAATTTCGGCTCCAACACCGCGCAGGGCTTTGATAGCGCGACGAACTGCGGGTGTGGAAAGCTCAACCGGATGATTGAAATGTGCCATAATGGCGAGGTGTTTGCCGGCTTTTGTGACAGAACGGAACAGCTTGAGAAGTTCTTTTGAATCATCGTCCTGAAAGAAGCGGTATGGCCAATAACTAAGGGCTTTGGTTCCAATTCGTATTCGTTTTAAGCTGGGAAGATTTGAATTCAAAAGCGGTTCAATATACTCTTTCAGATGATTGACCTTCATAATCATGGGGTCGCCACCGGTAAACAGAACGTCGTTGATTTCCGGATGGGCCTGTAAATATTCGATCAGTTTCTGACTCTCGCGTGAAGCAAATTTCAGGTCATGCATCCCTACGAACTGCGGCCACCTGAAACAAAAGGAGCAATAAGCATGGCAGGTTTGGCCATTCCCCGGAAAAAAGAGTATGGTCTCTCTGTATTTGTGCTGCATGCCATGAAGTCGCTCACCATTGAACAACGGCACATTGTGGTCCAATTGACCTGCAGGGTGCGGGTTGAGGGTAAGACGGATTCGATTGGCTGTTGCCCGGATGGTTTCCCTCGGCTGTGTCAATGCGTGAGCCATTTCATCAAAAGGGCCAGGCGTCAGCATGTCCTTTTGCGGGAAGGTAAGGACGAACATCGGATCATCCGGCACCCGTTTCCAATCAATCAGGTGATCGATCACGTAGTTGTTGGTCTTGAACGGCAGGACGTTCCCGACGATTTCGATAGCCTCCCGATATTCAGGCGGCAACTTCTTAACTTGTGGGATCTCCAGGTAATTGTGCAGGTTATAAGCGTGATATTTTGGTTTGCGCACCTTTGTACCTGTTATTGTCATTTAATCCCTGTGTTAAACTATTGCGGACCATTAACGATGCTCATGGCCTGAGCTGCATATATCAATTAAAGACTATCTCGGAAAAATGCAAATTTAATTGGCCTCTTTTTTTTAAAGTCTTGAATAAACTGAAGATATTGGCTTATATTTTGGTCATCGCACTGGATTTTTCATTCAAGAAATAGAGTAGGTTTGTTCCAACGGAGCTTTTTCATGCTTAAGAAACGCTGGAATTGGCGATCATGGGCCAGTCTCTCTCCTAACGGGATTGGCAAGACGAAACCCAATCACTTTTTGGATATGGCCAAGGTCTTGTGGGAGAACAAAGACAACCTGAGGTATGGATGGCGAGTGCTGACCAAGGGTGTATGCGATGGCTGTGCGCTGGGAGTGGCCGGCCTTAAAGACTGGACCATCGACAGTACGCACTTATGTATGGTTCGTCTTAAGCTCCTTCGATTAAATACAATGCCGATGTTGGATCATCGTATCCTTGAGGATACCGACCGACTCGCGCAAATGAAAAACGAGGAACTGCGATCTCTTGGTCGGCTGGGATATCCCATGATAAGAAGAAAGGGGGAGCGGGGATTCAAACGTATTTCTTGGAAGGAGGCCTACAAAGAAATCTCGACTCGAATTCGAGCCACAACTCCCGATCGATTGGCTTTTTACTTGACATCCCGAGGTATAACAAACGAAGTGTATTATGTGGCGCAAAAGGCCGCGAGGTTTCTGGGAACCAACAATATTGACAATTCCGCCAGGATCTGCCATTCGCCGAGCACGGGTGCGCTTAAGGCTTCGGTTGGTGCTTCAGCAACCACCTGCAGTTATGCCGATTGGTTCAATACAGACCTCATTGTTTTTTTTGGTTCCAACGCCGCAAATGACCAGCCGGTAACCATGAAATATTTGTACTATGCAAAAAAGAATGGAACGCGTGTGGTCTGTGTTAACCCCTATCGGGAGCCCGGCATGGAATTCTATTGGGTTCCCTCGGTGACCGAAAGTGCAGTTTTTGGAACCAAAATAACGGATGATTTTTTCCTGGTGCACACGGGAGGTGACATCGCTTTCATTAACGGAGTCATCAAGAGCCTTATTGAGCACGAGTGGGTCGATCAACGGTTTATAGACGCTCATGCGGCAGGCTTTGATGAATTGAAGCAAATGCTGATGCAGGAGAAGTGGGGCGACCTTGAGAAGTATTCCGGCGTTCCCGCAGCGGAGATGCACCGATTTGCAAAGATAATTCATGATTCGAGAAAAGCGGTTTTTGTCTGGAGCATGGGTATTACCCAGCACTCGTGCGGCAGTGACGCCGTTCGGGCAATAATCAATCTTGCTCTTACCAAAGGCTTCGTGGGGCGGCCCGGGTGTGGTCTTATGCCAATACGCGGTCACTCGGGCGTTCAGGGAGGCGCCGAAGTAGGGGCTTATGCTACCGTTTTTCCCGGAGGCAAGCCAATAAACAAGTCAAATGCGGAGACTCTCTCGAGCCGCTACGGATTTCCAGTGTCCGGAGAACGGGGACTGAGTGCAGTGGAGATGATCGATGCGGCCGCTCGAGGCGAGTTGGACTTGTTGTACCAGGTTGGAGGAAATTTCACGGAAGTTCTTCCGGATCCGGAATATGTACGTGCGGCTGTTGGAAGGGTTCCTTTGCGGGTCCATCAAGATATTATCGTAACCCGGCAGATGCTGTCGGATCCGTTGGATACGGTGCTATTGCTGCCTGCACGGACCCGGTATGAGCAACGCGATGGAGGCACTGAAACGACGACGGAGCGGAGAATCCTTTATAGCCCCGAGATTCAGGGCCGTTCGGTCGGAGAAGCGAAAAGCGAATGGGAAATCCTGATGGAAATGGCTGAACATGTTTATCCTGAACGCAAATCGCAGATTCACTTCGAGTCCGGATGGCAGATTCGACAGGAGATCGCGGAAGTTGTGGAGTTTTATGACGGAATTCAATATTTACGAAAGACAGGAGACCAGATACAATGGGGTGGTGAGCGTTTATGTGAGGGTTGGACATTCAATACGGCGAACCGGAGAGCCAATTTCTCCATAGTACAACCCAAGGAAATGGTGCTTGATTCGAAGTTGTTCTATGTTTCGACCCGCAGGGGCAAACAATTCAACAGCATGGTTCAGGCTCAACGAGATTCTTTGACAGGCGCTTTTCGAAATGCGGTCCTTCTGAGCAGCGAGGATGCCAGACGTCTGGAGCTCAACGAAGGAGATGCAATTACATTGAAAAATGACCAAGGGCGACTTGTTGGACGGGTCAAGATTGCAGATATCAAACCGCAGAATATACAGGTTCATTGGCCGGAAGGAAACGTGCTTCTGAAACGGGGAGTTTTTGACAAAGAAGCCCTTATACCGGATTACAATGCGGTAGTGGAAATCGAAAAGAATACGTAGCGGGAGTATGTGGGAATCGAACCCGACCCATCCACCGCGAAGCGGATACAGCGGTTTTGAAGACCGAGGGCGCCACCAGACGCCAAATACTCCCGAAGATCAACCAATCTACCCGCCTCCGATCAGGAGGGCAAGAAAAAACAGTCCATTGGGTTTACACTCTACTCTATGTTTGTCTATGAAAGTCTTGGTTCTAAATGGTCCCAATTTGAACTTGGTCGGAACGCGAGAGCCGCAAATTTATGGCCCCAAGAAGCTGGTCGACATCAACCAAGATTTATGCAGACTGTATCCAACGGTTGATTTTCTTTTTCGTCAGTCCAACGTGGAAGGCGAGTTGATCAACATGCTGCAGGAGGCTTCTTCTTTGTGCCAAGGCGTCGTATTTAATCCGGGGGGCTACACTCACTATGCCATCGCTTTGAGAGATGCGGTTATTGCCTGCGGTCTCCCTACCGTAGAAGTGCACCTTTCCAACCTTCATGCCCGCGAAACTTTCCGCAGGAATTCCGTCATCGCCGGCGCATGCATCGGCCAGATATCCGGATTCGGTGCGCACAGTTATGCTCTTGCAGTGCAAGCCCTGTTGAACTGGTTTCAAGAGAAGACTGCTTAAGCCACCGTGAGGTTTCCATGAATGGTTTTTGATTTTTCCTGTAATAAAAAACCGGATTCTTCCAAATCCGGTTCTTAGAATAAACATTTTCAGAATTGGCTATTTCTTTTTCTTCTTCTCTTTTTTCTTCGATTTCTTATTCTTCTTTCTATCAATCTGCGCCGTTTTCTTGGAGGATTTTTCCTGCTTCTTGTTCTTGGGAATCCTTACTCCAAGTGCCTCAGCCATTGTTATCCCGATATCGGCAGGGCTCTTGACTACCCGTATACCGGCGGCTTTGAGCGCTTTCATTTTTTCTTCAGCCGTGCCTTTACCTCCGCTGATAATTGCTCCAGCATGTCCCATTCTGCGACCGGGAGGGGCTGTCTGACCTGCGATAAACGCCACGACGGGTTTCTTGTAGTTCTTTCGGACCCACTGGGCGGCCTCCTCTTCCGCAGTACCGCCGATTTCCCCAATCATAACGATTCCCGCGGTCTTCTTGTCTTCTGCAAACAGCTTAAACGCGTCGACGAAGCGTGTGCCAATCACCGGATCACCGCCGATTCCAATGCAGGTGGATTGGCCGATGCCCAGAGAGGTCAGTTGGCCGACGGCTTCATACGTGAGCGTGCCCGATCGGGAGATCACGCCGACACGGCCGGGTTTGTGAATGAAGGCTGGCATTATTCCG
This sequence comes from Bacteroidota bacterium, assembly GCA_020438245.1. Lineage (GTDB taxonomy): Bacteria > CLD3 > CLD3 > SB21 > SB21 > JAGQUY01. The sequence goes on along the minus strand of JAGQUY010000066.1, from coordinate 11,783 downwards.
ACTTTACATTCCCCGGGCGTGATTACGCCTGGACAATTTGGCCCAACCAAGTGGATTCCTTTGTCCATAACGTAGCGATATGCACGAACCATATCCGATGCCGGAATGCCTTCCGTAATACATATAATCACTTTGACTCCGGCTTCGGCTGCTTCAATGATGGCATCGGCGGCAAAAGCCGGCGGAACAAAAATAACAGAGGTGTTCGCTCTTGTCTTCTTGACAGCTTCTTCAGCTGAATTGAAAATAGGAACCGTGTATTTGAACTTGTCTTTCTCATTGCCTTTATACTTCAATCCGCCTTTGCCGGGCGTTACCCCTGCGACAACATACTTGCCATACGCGGTCATCTGGCTCGTATGAAACGTTCCCTCTTTTCCGGTGATTCCCTGGACCACCAATCGTGTTTTCTTATCGACCAGAACACTCATTTCAGTCTCCGACTTCTTTTTTATGAAATATTATTATACCACTGGTAACATTGCAAGAACAGAAAGGCCCAACCACCTGCCACCATGTCGTCGGTCATGACGCCCCATCCCCTCGGCAGGCGTTCTGCTTGTTTTGAGCCAAGCCACTTCGTGATATCCATCAGCCGAAACAGTGCAAAGCTTAGACCAACCCACGCCCACGAATG
>JAGQUY010000066.1:0-11076 GCA_020438245.1 Bacteroidota bacterium | reverse complement strand
CCGTATTGCTGTTCTGCGACGGTTGACGACCATACGCCAACGAAAAAAACTGCGGCTATTATAAGTAAAAAAACAACCTGAATCAACAGGGAAGGATATTCGGGGAACAAATAGAAATAAGCCAGACACACAACTGCGCTGGTCAATGTGCCGGAGCCCTTTGGAAAGAATCCAAGGCCCAAAACGGTGGCAATGGGCACGGCCAAAAATTTCATGAATGATTCAGGAATCCCAGAACTGGAATCCCATCCAACGACGGAGGTTGTGTCTGTTTTGGTAGATGTAAATAATACCGGAGGCCATGGTAAGAAGGGTGACCAGCAGCATTCCGCTGTAAATAATCTGGTTATGCGGAATGATCGCAAACCAGTCTTTAAGAAGGGCACCCAAAGACTGAGTGATGCCTTCGAGGCTTGATTGGATTGCGAGAAAAGCCAGTATCAAGACAATCATAAACATTTGAGAAGCGGTTTTCAGCTTGCCGAGATCATTGGTCAGCATAGGCCGACCAATTTTCAGTGAGTAGGACCTGATGCCCGTAACCAAAAAGTCCCTGATAACAATGATTAGCACCATCCAGAGTTTCACGACCCCAAGGTAGACAAAGGAAAAGAAGGCGGACAGCACCAGGATTTTGTCGGCCAGCGGATCTAAGAAACGACCGGCATCGGAGGTCAAACTGTACCTTCGGGCAAGATGGCCATCATACCAGTCCGTTACAGCAGCAAGAAGAAAAATGAGAATTGCATAAGCTTGAAGGCCCGATTCCAGTAGACAATAGACAAAAAGCGGAGTCAGAAGAATCCTGAATATTGTCAATATATTTGGAAGTAAGCGGATCATACGATAGATTAAGCCTTTAATATAATATAGGACGAACCTATATTATCGAAATTTAGGCCATTTACAGACCCGAGGCAAGTTAATTCTTGGTTAATCCAGTGATCCGCTGGCGGTTTTTGGACACAGGCGCTCGATCCGGAAAATTCAATATGGATTTGGATCTCCAGTTGGCACAAGAGCTGTACGAGGGGCGACATGGGCCCACACTTCGGTTGTATCAGTGGGAACCGTACTGCATTTCCCTAGGTAAACATCAAAAAAACAATAATATAAATGCGAAAAAATGTGAAGAAGATGGTATTGATATCGTGTGGCGCCCGACCGGCGGGCGTGCAGTACTTCATGCTGAGGAACTAACGTACAGCCTGGTTCTTCCACTGGAGTTGGGAGCCGATTATGTTTCTTCGAGAATTTCGCGCGCGCTGGTCAAAGCGATGACGTTACTTGGCGTTGAAGCCGCCATAGAAACTCATCCTGCAAATCTTAAATCATGGTATTTGCAGCCGACATCGACGCTTTGTTTCAGCAGCAGTACAAGAAATGAACTGCAGGTCAGGGGAAGAAAGCTGATTGGCAGTGCGCAACGGATTCTGGATGGAGTGATCTTACAGCATGGCTCGATTTTGATCGGCCCTTCACACATGCGTATAGTGGAGTATTTGAATCTTGATCCTTCGACCAAGGAAGACATGGCCACGATTCTTCGCGACAAGACAACCTGTTTGTCAGAATGGGGTGTGTCTGATTTGTCGGCGATTAAATCGGCAGTGAGAGGCGCGTTCGAGGACATTTTCGGCGTCACAACAAGGGACGCCGGCAAGGATGTGGGTGCTTTAAATCGTATCACAGAATAATTCGATTTCCAAGTAAATGCTGGTATTGCAATGAATCTTCCACTCTTCGCCAACGACTCTAATCTGCAGGAAATATCGATCTATACAGATGGTGCTTGCAAGGGAAATCCGGGTCGCGGATCATGGGCAGCAATACTCGTTGAAGGATCCGATCGGTCTGTTTCGAGGGAAGTGTTTGGGGTTTCCGAAGAGACGACCAACAACCAGATGGAACTGACCGCGGCGATCGAAGGCTTGAGGAGACTGGATCGTCGAAGTAAAGTGCGGGTATACTCGGACAGCGCTTATCTGGTAAATGCGTTTCGCAATAATTGGATCGCCAACTGGCAAAAAAACGGCTGGCAAACAAAAGACCGAAAAGCCGTCAAGAACAGAGAATTGTGGGAGCTCTTAATCAGTCTCTGCAGTATGCATGACGTTTGTTTTGAAAAGGTCGCGGGCCATTCGGGCGACCCGCTCAACGAACGAGCCGATCAATTGGCGAATCAGGCATTGGAATGATGCTTCAGTACGTCGTTGTATTGTGGATTCAGAAACTGCTACGACATCTGCCATACTCCATGGGCTCGGATCTGGGGGCGCGCGCAGGCAGACTATTTGAAGTTCTTGGTATTCGTCGGAACGTTGTTGAAGATAATCTCCGGAAAAGCAATTTGCCATCGCACGATGATCAAACACTACTTTCCTGTTACGAGCACTTCGGGCGGACATTTTTTGAACTGCTGAATCTGGAGCAGATCGACCCTCTCGAACACGGCCATTTTTGCCTCCCTTCCGACTTCGCAGAAAAGACAAAAGGGGGCGCCTTCCTGCTTTCGGCGCATATTGGGAATTGGGAACTTATGGGCAAAGCATTGGCATCAAAGATTCGCTTTGGCGTAGTTGCGCAACCCTTGCAGCATGAGAAAATTGACAGGCTGATTGCGCATCAGAGAAAACTCGCAGGGATGAATGTGTTTTCCACTGGACAAATTTGGAAAATCAAGGAGGCGCTGTCATCGGGCTGCTGCCTCGCAATCCTTGTCGATCAAAATCCTGCCGCGGGCGGAATTCCGGTTACGTTTATGGGGCGTTTCTGCCTGGCACCCTCAGGCCCCTTCCGGCTTGTGCGCGCGTTCAGGCAACTGCCGGTCTATGTAGCGTATGCAGTCCGTTTTAGAAACAACCGCCACAAATTCGTTTGTCGCCAGTTGGATATAAAGGATCGGAACCGGACAGAGCAAGTTGCCCAACAGGTCTACTCTTTCCTGGAAGAGATCATCCACCAGAACCCTGATCAGTGGTTCTGGCACCATCGGCGATGGAAAGTTCCGGCTTGATTCAATTGGATTCATTTCATAAGTTGAGCCACCACAGTATCCATTAATTTTGAAATTATGTCTCTAAAAAGGCTTTCACAAACAATTCAGGACACCGGCCGTGACAAGCTGGTTACTCCCGCCAAGAAGGCCAAGATTCTAGTTGTCGATGACGAAGAGAACGTACTGAAGGTTCTCGTCAGAATACTGGGCGAAGACTATGAAGTGTGCTCCGCATCCAATGGCAAAGACGGACTTTCAACTTTGGAGCAGAATCAGGATGTTTCCATCATCATCAGTGATCAACGAATGCCCGTGATGAGCGGAACAGAATTCTTAAATCGTTCCATTCAAATCAGACCCGAGTGTATCCGGATGATATTGACCGGATATACGGACGTCAAAGACCTTATTGAATCGATCAATACGGGAAAAGTGTTTCAATACATCACCAAGCCCTTTGAACCCGAAGACCTCAAGATTCACGTTCGCCGTGCTCTTGAATTCTACAACAAGAGCCGCGAATTGGAAACGGCGCATGCCGAACTCAAACAGGCCTATGAGCAGCTGATCCGATCTGAAAAAATGTCCATGTTGGGGAAATTAATGGGCAGCATAGCCCACGAAATTCGAAACCCTATCAACAATATCAATAATTCGACCAAGTTGATCATGCTGGAGTGGAGCGATATCAAGAAAATGCTCACCCAGGCACAAGCGGTAATCGAGGGCAAGTTAAGTGTGGAAGAGGTTTCGAAGGAATTTCAGTCAGGAACAGGAATCGAAGAAGTGTTATCCGATTGCGAATCGGCCGTAAACGTAATCCGAAATTCCTGTGAGCTTGTTACGGAAATTATTGAAGACCTGAGGGGATTTTCAAGACTCGATGATGCGGAATTCATCAAGACGGACCTGCATGTTCAAATAGAACGTGCGTTGACACTTTTGAAGTCAAAGTACAAACATCTCGTCGATTTTGTCACCGAGTTTGGAGAAGTGCCCAGTATTATGGGGCTACCCGGACCCATTTCTCAGGTCATGATCAACCTGATCAATAATGCGGCGCAATCGAAATCGACCGGATGCAGGGTTGTTATTCGTACGTCGCTGAATGGTGAGAATGCCGTTGTTGAAGTTTCGGACAATGGGGACGGAATACCCCCCGACGTGCTGCCCAAAATATTCGAACCTGGATTTACGACCAAAGATCTCCACGAAGGAACCGGTCTGGGGCTTTCCATCTCCATGGAGATCATGAAACGCCACAACGGCAAGATTGAGGTGGAAAGCGAAAAAGGTAAGGGATCGACATTCAGTCTTCATTTCCCCCTCAATCAGCCATCCTCAAAACCGGAAGCAGCCTGAAGCGGGCTTTTATTCGGTGCATCGAAAAACGTTATTGGAACTTCTGCAAGCCTACCGAGCGCCTGAAGCGGAGCGGCCAATTCTGGAGCGGTTTGTTCATTTCGTATCAAGCCAATCTGATTGCTTTGAGCGATCTTTGCTTCAAGGTCATGTAACCGCATCTGCTTGGGTCTTCGATCGATCACGAACAAGGGTTCTGCTGACCCATCATGTGAAACTGGGTAGATGGCTTCAGCTGGGTGGCCATGCCGACGGGGACACCGATGTTCTTTCCGTGGCTATCAGGGAAGTTCTTGAGGAATCAGGTCTTACGCGGTGTTCAGTTTTAACACGACAGATCTTTGACATAGATATCCACGAAATTCCGCAATACGGTTCTGTTCCGGCACACAAACATTACGATGTTCGATTTCTGATAGAAGCCGACGCATCAGAGATTCTTGTACCGACCGATGAGTCTCATGAAGTACGATGGGTCGATCTTGAGAAGGTCGCCCAGTTTACTCAGGAAGAAAGTATTCTGCGCATGCTTGAAAAATCAAAAAAATGGAGGGACACGCCATGATACGGAGAGCATTATTTTTCTTTTTGGGTATTGGCCATTTTTTGGTTGCACAAGAACCGATCACGGTGGAGTGGATATATGGCGACGAAGCCGCCCGACTGACCGGCACGCCGTATCACTTTTGGACCTCTTCTTCTCAGCTAATTGTATTCGATGCGTCCTCAGATTCTCGTTGGGTAGTATTGGATCCACGATCCGACAAGAGAACAAGATGGCTGGATGAAAATCAGTCGCTGAAGTCCCTTGAGGGCCTTGTTTCCAATGCGAACCGACCCGTGTCCTTGCCATGGCCCTCCGAAATTTCAGGAGACGGCCGTCTTGCCTTGTATGAATTTGAGAGTGATCTATTCCTCCTGAATAGTTCGACTTCCACTTTTTCCCGTTTGACCGATACTCAGGAAGAGGAGGTGGCGGCTCGGTTTTCACCCGACGGATCAAAAGTTTCTTTTGTCCGCAAAAACAACCTGTTTGTTTATGATTTGGCTTCCGGCCGTGAAACACAACTTACATATGACGGAGGAGAAACTGTCCTGAATGGTACCCTGACGTGGCTGTATTGGGAGGAGATATTTGATAGGGTAGACTTGGGATACTGGTGGTCACCGGACTCCAAGTCCATTGCGTATCTGCAATCCGACGAAACGGGGGTTTCGGTGGTACGCTGGACTGATTTTAAGCCTGCAATTCCACGGGAAATTCTCCAACGCTATCCAAAGACCGGAGGGGTGAACCCCTTGGTCAGGGTCGGAGTCGTGGGCGCGGACGGCAGTTCAACCAAGTGGCTTGGACTGGAAAAGTACCCTTATGAGTATATCGGACGTGTGCGATGGCTTCCGGACAGTCGTCGTGTTTCCGTGCAGACCTTGAATCGGGAGCAGACGAAGTCGGATGTGCTGGTGGTGACGTTATCATCCGGGGAATGTCAAAAGATCATGACAGAAAATGACCCGGGATGGATAAATTTTCACGATGATATGATTTTCCTCGGCAAAAACGACTCTTTTCTATGGTTGTCAGAACGAACGGGATACGGCCATATTTACAAGGGTGACTTGAACGGCAGGTTGAGTCCGATTACTGCCGGTGAGTGGACTGTAAAACCATCCGGCGGTAAAGGGAGTATTTGCCACGTCGATGAGAAGGAAGGCTACGTCTACTTCACCGCGCTTGAAAAATCATCTACAGAACGACATCTATATAGAATCCGGATGGATGGAAAGAGAATGGAGCGACTTACGACGCAAGTCGGAACTCATAAAATTTTCTTCAGCCCGGATGGACAATTCTATTTGGATGAATTTTCCTCTTCCTCCTCTTTGCCCGAATTGATCTTATGTAAGCAGGACGGTCGTCGAGCTGCATCGGTTAGTCCAGATCGTAGTCAGGTTTTGAAAAAGATGAACATCCAGTTCCCAGAGTTGTTCAGTATACCTGCACAAGATGGGTTCATGATGCCGGCCCAGATTATGAAGCCGTCAGACTTTGATCCCAGCAAGAAATATCCGCTAATCGTGTATGTCTATGGAGGGCCCGGTGCTCCTGTTGTTGCAAACCAATGGAACCGGGACCAGTGGTACAACCAACTACTTGTCGAAAACGGCTTCTTGGTTGCCAAAGTGGACAACCGCAGCGCCACTGCAATCAGCAAAACCTTGGAGAACACAGTGGCCCGCCTGCAGGCCAGTGATGGGGAGTTGAACGATCTGGTTGACGCGGTCAAGTGGCTGAAGCTGCAACCCTACGTAGACAGCGAAAGAATCGGTGTTTGGGGTTGGAGTGGAGGGGGTACGTTTACCCTGTTGGCGCTAAGCAGGTCGAAGGAGTTCAAGGCGGGCATTTCCGTGGCACCGGTTACGGATTGGCATTACTACGACACGAAATATGGGGAGGCAAGTATGAAGACTCCGGAAGCCAATCCAGCCGGCTATGCCAAGACTTCTTTGCCTCAGTATGCGAAGGATTTGCACGGACGGCTGTTGCTTGTATTTGGCACCTACGATGACAACGTGCACCCGCAAAACAGTTTTCATTTTATTGATGAATTGGTGAAATCGAACATCCCATTTGATTTGATGATTTATCCGATGAGAAAACACGGGATCTCCGACAGGCCGGCAAGAATTCATCTGTATACGAAAATGATAGAATTCTGGAAGGAGCACTTGGCAAACTGATGCCACTGATTCATTCATCCTATTATGCACCAACTTGGTTAAGGAACGGTCACATTCAGTCGATCCTTCCCAGTTTATTTCGTCGGGTGCACGGAGTAAATTACGTTAGGGAACGTGTAGATACTCCCGATGGAGATTTTTTGGACCTGGATTGGTCCTGCGTAAACAGTCGCAGAGTCGTGATTATTTGTCACGGGTTGGAAGGCAGTTCCGATCGACCCTATATGCGTGGAATGGCCATGGCATTTAATCATGCCGGATGGGATGCGTTGGCTTGGAATTACAGGGGGTGCAGTGGCGAACCGAATCGTTTGGTGCGTTCTTATCACAGCGGAGAAACTGGCGATCTCAATTATGTTGTTCAACACGCATTGAAGAAATACCATCGAATGGCTCTAATTGGATTCAGTCTCGGAGGTAACCTGGTGTTGAAATATACAGGGGAACGAAGGGTGCCGACGGCAATCGGCAGTGTGGTGGCCGTTTCAGCACCGTGTGATCTTAGAGCAAGTGCTGTTCGAATGGAAGGGTGGGAGGATCGGATTTACATGCGGCGCTTCCTCAGGATGTTGGGAGAAAAGCTCACTGAAAAACAAAAGTACTTCCCCAATGCCATCGATCTAAGAGGATATAACAGAATAAGAACGTTCAGAGAATTCGACGACCGTTTTACGGCTCCTATGCACGGATTTCGGGACGCCGAAGATTACTGGGAGCGTTGCAGCAGCAAGTCGTATCTTTCCTCCATCTCCGTTTCAACTCTCATACTCAGCGCTGAAGACGATCCGTTCTTGACGCCGGAATGCTTTCCCACGGACGTGGCTATTGAAAACGAACGGATCCACTTGGAGTTGACAACACATGGCGGTCACGTTGGCTTTATTGAAACGAAAGACGACGGACAATATTATAGCGAACGAAGAGCGGTTGAATTCATTAATGAAGCAGAGCGCTCAGTCGCCGGAGACGGCTTGTAGAATGGGAATACTGACTTGATGATGAAAAGTCTTGTCGGTTCCCAGCAAATCGTTAAGAGTCACATTACTTAATATTTGATCTACAGCCTGTTGCACGGTCTGCCATAGCGACCTAACCGAACAGCCGGAATTGTGAAGGCAGGTCTTTTCAAAGCCCGAGTGTTTGTCACAAAAATCGTCCTCAAAAAGCTTTCCACCCAGGACATTCAACACTTCGGAAACGTTTATTTGGTCTGCGGGTTTTGCCAGTCGGTAACCGCCTTCCTGACCACGCGAACTTTCGATGATCCCCCCAAGTCGCAGAATTCGGAGCAATTTGGCCGTATTGGATTCAGAAAGGCCTTCTGAATCACTAATTTGAGGAATCGTAAGTCCTCCCTCGGACTGGTGTTTGGCAATCTGTATAAGGCACCGAAGACCATACTCTTCCTGGGTCGTGAACTTCATATCTACATCATTCCCAATTCAAGCCTTGCGGCATCGGACATCATACTTGGATTCCAGGACGGCTCCCAGGTTATTTCCACTTTGACGTCTGATATGCCGGGCAGAGCCCGTACCTTATTCTCAACTTCGAGGGGCAGCGATTCGGCCACCGGACAGTGCGGCGAGGTCAGGGTCATTTTGATATGTGCATTGCCTGACTCATTCACCGTCACGTCGTAGACAAGGCCTAATTCGTAGATATTGACCGGAATTTCGGGATCGTAACACTGTTCGAGTACGGCAATTACTTGTGCTTCCATTCCACTATATTCTTTCTTTGGATTTTCTTCCATTATTGCTCCGTTGATATGGTTCGTTGGTCCCCTTCGAGTGCTGATTTTAGAGTGTGCCATGCAAGACCGGCGCACTTGATCCGGGCAGGAAATTCCCGGACACCTGAAAATACAGCCAGCTTTCCCAATCCATCCGTATTCGGCTGTTTGTCCATCGGGGAGGTGATCAGATCATGAAATTTTTCGAAAAGTGAAATGGCTTCGTCGACTCGTTTTCCCTTCAACACGGTGGTCATGAGGGAGGCTGACGATTTGGATATGGCACACCCGCTACCTTCAAAACTAACATCGGTGATCACGTCGTTGTCCAGTTTGACATAGAGGAATAAGTGATCTCCGCACAGCGGATTGTATCCCTCCAGCGACAACGTGGCATCCGGCATTTTATGGAAGTTACGTGGATTCTTGTTGTGGTCCAAGATTGTGTCTTGGTATAGTTCTTTGAGATCAGACATCAGCCAAACGTCTTTCTGACTTTGTGGAGGGCCTCGACGAGCACATCGATTTCCTCTTTCTTGTTGTAAAGGGCCAGAGAAACCCGCGACGTGGCCGGAATACCAAAAAACGTCATCACCGGCTGAGTACAATGGTGACCCGTTCGGATTGCTATACCTTCCAGATCCAAAAAAGTGCCGACATCATGGGGATGAACGCCGTCCAGGACAAAACTGATTACAGAGGCTTTGGTCTTTGCCGTACCTATGATTCTAAGACCCGGAATGTTCAAAAGACTCTCGGTTGCATATCTCATCAGCGCATTTTCATATGCCATAATACGATGCATACCGATTTGATTGACGTAATCAATAGTGGCATCGAACGCAATCCCGCCGGAGATGTTTGGGGTTCCCGCTTCGAACTTATAAGGCAATTCATTAAACGTGGTTTCCTCGAAGGACACCGAACGGATCATGTCTCCGCCTCCCTGGTAGGGCGGCATATCCTGCAGGAGTTCTTCGCGGCCGTAGAGGATACCGACACCGGTCGGGCCGTACATCTTATGGGCTGAGAATGCATAAAAATCACACTGCATGGCACGCATGTCGACCGGCATATGTTGAACAGCTTGAGCGCCGTCCACCAGGACGGGCACTCCATGGCGGTGGGCAATCTCCACCATGTGGTGAACCGGGTTCACGGTGCCCAGCGAATTGCTTACGTGGACGACAGCCACCAAACGTGTTCTTGGAGTGAACATCTTTTCGTACTCGTCGATGATCAGCTCGCCTTGGTCTGTCATGGGAACAACTTTAATGGTTGCACCGTTTTGTTTCGCGAGCAGTTGCCAAGGCACGATATTGGAATGATGCTCCATTGCGGTCAGAATAATTTCGTCGCCGCTCTTGACGTTCTGTCGTCCGTAGGTTTGTGCGACCAGGTTGATCGCTTCCGTTGTTCCGCGGACGAAGACCACTTCGTTTTCGGATCCCGCATTGATAAAGGATTTTACTTTTGATCGCGCCTGTTCGTATGCAATAGTTGCCTGTGTACTCAACAAATGCACGCCACGATGAATATTTGAATTTTCCTGCAGGTAGTAACGATGCATGGCTTCAATGACAGGAATCGGTTTTTGGCTAGTGGCGCCGTTGTCGAAATAGATAAGAGGCTTTCCGTGGACGTGTTCTTTGAGAATAGGGAAGTCTTCGCGAACGGAATCTACATCGAGAAATACGGGTTGGTCTACTTGAGGAACAACGGCGGTCACTTGGAGTCCTTCAGTTGGCTGAGCTTTTTCAACAAGATTTCGTCGAGCGTTTGACGGATGACGTCATGATCAATCCTTGCGATTACGTCATGCGCAAAGGCATGGGTAAGCAGCGATTTAGCCTCACGGACTGGGATTCCGCGCGACCGCAGGTAAAACATGGATGCTTCATCCAAACGGCCAATGGTCGCTCCATGGGTGCATTTGACATCATCTGCAAAAATTTCTAATTGTGGCTTTGTATCTATCCTAGCTTTGGAGCCAAGTAATAAGTTTTTATTGAGCTGATAGGAATTTGTTTGTTGAGCAATATCCTTCACAAATATTTTACCATTAAAAACTGCTCGGGAAGATTCATTTAGAATGCCTTTATAGAGCTGATTACTTGTGCAATTGGGAAATCGATGCTCAACCGAGGAATGATTATCGACAATTTGATTTTCATAATTAGAGTAAAGACCGTTTAGATTAGCATTGCATCCTTCTCCATTTAAAAGAATATCTAAATTATTT
>JAGQUY010000065.1 GCA_020438245.1 Bacteroidota bacterium | reverse complement strand
CGCGGAGCCGTTCAGGGCGTGGGTTTTCGACCGTTCATTCATCGACTTGCATCTGAAATGCATTTGAACGGATACGTGTTGAATGCGCCGGAAGGCGTTTTTATCGAAGCCGAATCGGAAAAAAACACACTCGATGAATTTGTCACCCGTATTGAAAAAGAAAAACCCGCCATGGCGGTTATTCAGAGCATGGAGTTCTCTTTTCTGAATCCCGTGCCGTACACGGGATTCGACATCCGGCCAAGCCGCGCCGATGGGAAGACCGTCGCACTCATTCTCCCGGACATTGCCGTTTGCCCGGATTGCCTTCGGGAACTGTTCGATCCGTCGAATCGGAGGTATGAATATCCGTTTATCAATTGCACCCATTGCGGTCCTCGCTTTTCAATCATCGAGTCCCTGCCGTATGACCGTCCGAATACGTCGATGAAGGATTTTACGATGTGCCCGGACTGCCTTAAAGAATACTCAGATCCGAAGGACCGGCGGTTTCATGCACAGCCGACGGCTTGTCCGGTTTGCGGCCCATCACTCACGTTCATCGATCAGAAAAACAGACCCGTCGCATTTAAATCCGATGCCCTTGCAAAGACGGTAAACGCCCTTCTCGCCGGCAAGATCGTGGCAATGAAAGGATTGGGCGGTTTTCAGCTTCTCTGTGACGCATCCAAGACAGAAGCCAGCGAAGCACTTCGACGCCGCAAGCATCGTGACGCCAAACCCTTCGCGTTGATGTTTCCCGATCTTGAGTCGGTTCGAAAAGTTTGCCACGTCGAATCTCTTGAAGAGCGACTGCTCACTTCTCCAGAATCCCCCATTGTGCTTCTGCACAGAAAAGAATACGGCTCCCCTTCTTCACCCTTCGAGGGTACCGCACCGGGAAGTCCTTACTTGGGTGTGTTGCTTCCGTATACTCCTCTGCACGCACTGCTGATGAAAAAATTTGACGGTCCGGTGATCTGCACGAGCGGAAATCTATCTGAAGAACCGATGTGCTTTGAGAACGACGAGGCGCGTACGCGTCTCGGCACAACCGCCGACGTATTTCTTCTGCACGATCGTCCGATCGAGCGGCATGTGGATGACTCTATTGTCCGCATTTCCATGGGGCGGGAATTGGTTCTGCGGCGAGCGCGCGGATATGCGCCTTTGCCATTGGCGATGCGCGGTGTAACCAAGCCGTTTCTGGCACTCGGAGCCCATCTCAAGAACGCCGTCGCCGTGGCGCATCATGAAATGGCTTTTATGAGTCAGCATATGGGCGATCTAAGTACCGAAGAAGCCTACCGCGCGTTCACGCATGCGGCAAAGGACCTTCCGAGACTGTACGCGGTCAAATCGCCCACCTTCGTTTGCGATGCACACCCGGACTATCTGTCGACAAAATATGCCCGTTCGAAATCAAAACGACCAGTCCTCATCCAACATCATGAAGCCCATGTCGCTGCGTGCTATGCCGAGAATCAGTTGCAGGGAGAGGTGCTGGGCGTTGCTTGGGATGGAACCGGGTTTGGAGGCGACGGCACGATCTGGGGCGGTGAATTTTTTCTGTTCGACGGAAGAACCTGCAAACGCGTGGCTCATTTACGTACGTTTCCCCTTCCCGGAGGAGATGCGGCGGTCAAAGAATCCAAACGCGCAGCACTCGGGCTGCTGTATGAACTCTTCGGCGATACGCTTAAACAACACGACTTGCCGCACTTCACGGCTTCTGAATTCCGATTGCTGACGTCGATGCTGCGCAAGAATCTGAACTGTACGGATACGTCCAGCATGGGTCGTTTGTTTGATGCTGTAACCTCCGTCGTTGGTCTCAACCAAGTTAACACGTTTGAAGGCCAGTCTGCCATGATGCTCGAATATGTTGCCGACCGATCCGCTTCCGATGCCTACTCTTTCTCGCTGGAGGGTCAGGATCCGATCGTGGTTGACTGGGAACCCGTGATCAGGGGCATTCTCAACGACAGCTATGAAAAGCATCCGGTTGCATCGATTGCAGGAAAATTTCACAATGCCCTGGCGGACGTAGTTGTATCCATCGCGAACAAACTTCACCAAAGCCAGGTTGTACTGAGCGGCGGGTGTTTTCAGAATGTGGTCCTGCTGGAAAAGACCGTCGATCTATTAACCCACGCAGGCGTCAAGCCCTACTGGCATCAGCGTATCCCGCCAAACGACGGCGGCATCGCCATTGGTCAAATCGCTCTGGCGTCCGCGCAACAAAGTTAGGAGTTGTCATGTGTCTTGCCGTGCCCGGAAAAGTAATGTCAGTTCACGAAAACGAAGCCGGTCTCCGGATGGCCAAGGTCAACTTTGCAGGTGTCGGTAAGGACGTTTGCCTTGAATGGCTGCCGGAAGCTCAGGTCGGCGACTATGTGCTGGTGCATGTGGGGTTTGCACTAAGCAAGTTGGACGAACAAGATGCCAATGAAACCCTTCGGATTCTCCGCGACATGGGAGAATTGAACGAAATGGAAAAGGAAGAGTCGAACGAATCGAGGTCGTCATGAAACTGGTGGACGAATTTCGCAATCCACAGGCGGCCAAAGACCTCGCCGCATCCATCCGGCGCATCACCACGAGGCCTTGGATCATCATGGAAATCTGCGGCGGCCAGACACACACCATCATGAAATATGGGATCGAAGAACTCCTTCCACCGGAGATCAATCTCGTACACGGGCCGGGGTGCCCGGTATGCGTAACGCCGTTGGAAATGATTGACAAAGCGTTGAACCTTGCTGCACGACCCGACGTGATTTTCACTTCGTTCGGCGACATGCTGCGTGTGCCCGGCTCAGAATACGACCTGTTGGCAGTAAAGGCTCAAGGTCACGATGTGCGTATGCTGTATTCGCCTCTTGATGCCGTCCTGCTGGCCGAACGGAATCCCACCAAAGAGGTGATTTTTTTCGCCGTAGGATTTGAAACGACGGCTCCGCCCAACGCCATGGCGGTCTTTGAAGCCAAACGACGAGGTTTGAAGAATTTTTCCATTTTATGCTCTCACGTCCTTGTCCCCCCGGCGATCGAAGCGCTGCTTTCTTCACCTCAAAACAAAATTCAGGGGTTCTTAGCGGCAGGACATGTGTGTACCGTCATGGGATATGAGGAATATTTGCCGCTCAGTGAAAAATTTCAGATCCCGATCGTCGTGACCGGCTTCGAGCCCGTGGATATCTTGCAGGGGGTTTACATGGCAGTTCAGCAGCTCGAGGCCGGATCGAGCCGCGTCTCCAATCAGTACAGCCGAGTAGTCACGATGGAAGGCAATATGGCCGCCAAGAATTTGCTCCGGGAAGTCTTCGAGATCACCGATCGTAAATGGCGTGGAATTGGAACGATCCCGAAATCGGGTTATCGGCTCCGGGCGGAATACGCCTCCTTTGATGCTGAAAAAAAGTTCGACGTGGAGCACATATCGAGGGAAGAACCGGAAGCTTGCATCGCAGGCCTGGTATTACAGGGACTCAAGAAACCCACCGAATGTTCTGCGTTTGGTAAGACGTGCACGCCGGAACGACCGTTGGGTGCACCCATGGTGTCAACCGAAGGAGCGTGCGCAGCCTATTTTCATTATCGCAAGATCGAAAAGGCTCACTATGTCTGAAACCCTCACCGATATCACAGCCGGTCTCTCCTGCCCGGTGCCGAAATTTGACTATGACCGGGTCTTGTTGGCCCATGGCGGCGGCGGCACGTTGTCACATCAGTTGCTAAGCCGCGTCATCTTCCCGCTCTTCAAAAACAGATGGCTTGATAGCGAACACGATGGCGCGGTATTGGAGATCGACGGGGTGCGATTGGCCTTTTCCACCGATTCTTATGTCGTACAGCCCATCTTCTTTCCCGGAGGCAACATAGGAGAGCTGGCGGTAAACGGGACGGTGAACGACATCGCCATGTGCGGGGCGACTCCTTTATTTATTTCCGCAGGATTCATTTTGGAAGAGGGGTTCGACCTCGAATCTCTTCGAAAGATCGTCGAGTCGATGAGGATCGCCGCAGATCGTGCGGGTGTGTCCATAGTTACCGGTGATACAAAGGTGGTCGATAGAGGCAAGGGTGATAAGATATTTATCAACACGGCCGGAATCGGAGTACTCAAGAACGGCATTGATATTTCTCCGAATAGATGCAAAATCGGAGATCAAATTTTGATCAACGGGCGAATCGCCGATCATGGTGTGACCATCATGTCCGCACGGGAGGGTCTGACGTTTGAAACAACTGTCGAAAGCGACACCGCTCCATTAAATGACCTCGTCTCAAAGATCCTGGATGTGTCGAACAAAATTCATGTCCTTCGGGATCCAACCCGTGGCGGCGTTGCCAGCGCGTTGAATGAAATAGCCACGAAAGCCGAAATTGGGATAGCGATCGATGAAAACAGCATTCCGATGGACGACCAAGTGAAAGGCGCGTGTGAAATCCTCGGTCTCGACCCTCTTTATATTGCCAACGAAGGTAAGCTGATCGTTTTTGTTGACTCCTTGGATGCTGAAAAAGTTCTCGAGGCCATGAAGTCTCATCCGCTTGGAGCCGAGTCGGCACAGATCGGTGAAGTGGTCGCCGATCATCCTGGACGAGTGGTCATGAAAACCCAAATTGGAAGTTCGCGAATCGTGGATATGCTTTCCGGCGAACAGTTACCGAGAATTTGCTGATATGCAGGCCGAATCACTCACCATGATCACCCAAAACGCGCGCATGCGCGAGTTGCTCGAGAGCATCGATCTCATGAACGACACGGACAGCTCCGTTCTATTGATCGGGGAAACAGGCGTCGGCAAAGAACTGTTTGCCGAATACATTCATCGCACCAGTCGGCGTGCCGCCGAGCCGTTTGTGAAAGTCGGGCTGGCGGCCCTGCCGAGAGATCTGCTCGAAAGCGAGCTGTTCGGCCATGAGCGTGGCGCGTATACAAGCGCTCACAATGAGAAAAAAGGTTTGTTCGAATTGGCCAATCACGGAAGCATCTTTTTGGATGACATCGACGATTTTCCGCTCGAACTGCAAAGTAAATTGCTGAGAGTTCTTGAGTCCGGCGAGCTCATGCGCGTGGGCGGCCAAAAAACCATTCCTGTTGACGTTCGTTTGATCACGGCCACGAAAATTGATCTCAAACTGCTCGTCGAAAAGAGTATTTTTCGCCCGGACCTTTATTACCGTATCAATGTAGTACCGATTTCCATTCCAAGCCTTCGTGACCGCCGCGACGACATCCCCATCCTGATCGATCATTTTATCAAGCGATTCGTTCCGGACCGGAAATTAAGTGTGGACGAAGAAGCGATGAACGCGCTTGTCGCCTACGGCTGGCCCGGAAATGTTCGAGAATTAAGAAACGTGATTCAGCGAGTCGTCATTTTTGCAAATGGAGCGGTGCGCAAGGAAAATCTGCCGAACGAAATCCGTGAAGACCATTCGCTGCAAAATATCATGAAGGCGTGCACCAAATGCCTCGTCGAGAACGATTGGACATTTGAACAACTGACCGATTGTCTAGAAATGAATCTGCTCACACAAACGCTCAAATTTCACGACGGGAATCGAACCCAAGCCGCCAAACAACTTGGGTTGAGCCTCTCCACCTTCCGCGATAAATTGAAAAAACACGGGATAGACTAGCCCCTTTCGAACTCTCTCCGCGTCCTTGCGGTTTTCCGCCGCTTCATCCACGGAAAGCCGCGCAACGTAGGCTCTTCTTAGCCGTAAATTACTATTTTTCAATCTTGCCGTATTGGTACGGACTTTGAACTCCTCCTACCGTATGCCTGTCAAAACTCAGACGCTGGAAGGCACGATAGCCGAGACGTATGTTAAAGAAGGCCACACCAGAGCGAAGGTCCTTCTTAAGGCTCAGTTGGTTGACGTTGACATTGCAGCGGACGCCGACCTCCACCTGGGAGATACCATTTCCGTGGACATCTCTATTTCTGACGGAATTAAGAAACCACGGATCGACGACTAACCGTATCTCCTGCGGGAATCCGCACTCCCATCTGCGGTTTTCCGCGAATCCGTTCTAACAAAAACCATATAAGGCGTTGATTTATTATCGTTTATCTGTTGGCACGTTGTTTGACAACTATTAAGCAGTTTTTCCAATCCTTTTAAGACCCAAACCATAAGGAGGGCACATGAATGACCAAACCCTCACGATCTACCAGCAGATGCTGAACAAAGGCTACGATCGTCGGGACTTCCTCCGCTTCTGCGGATGGATGGGCGCGTTGATCGGTGTTGAAGCTTCAGGCGTTGGCCGGATTGTTCACGCATTGGAGACCAAGCCGCGCACTCCGGTGGTGTGGTTCCATTTTCAGGAATGCACGTGCTGCAGCGAATCCTTCATTCGTTCCAGCCATCCGATTGTCGGCGACATCGTACTGGATAAAATCTCCCTCGATTATACAGAAACGTTGCAGGCCGCGGCCGGCAAACAGGCTGAAGAAGCGCTGCATGAGACGATGAAAAAATATAAAGGCGAGTACCTTATGCTCGTCGAAGGCTCTGTTCCCACGGAAGAAAACGGTGTGTACTGCTGCATCGCCGGCCGTTCAGCGCTGGATATCGTCAAGGAAGCTGCTGCGGACGCCAAAGCGATCGTCGCGTGGGGCAGTTGTGCCTCCAACGGGTGCATCCAGGCAGCCAATCCTAATCCAACCGGCGCCACGCCGATTCATAAAATCATTTCCGGTAAACCGATTATCAACGTACCGGGTTGCCCGCCGATTGGCGAGGTGATGGCCGGCACCATAGTTCATCTGCTCGCCTTTGATCGCATTCCACAATTGGACGGCCTTGGCCGGCCCAAAGCATTCTACTCCCGCCGGGTTCATGACACCTGCTACCGTCGCCCGAACTACGATGCCGGTTTATTTGTTGAATCGTTTGATGACGAAAACGCAAAACGCGGCTACTGTTTGTATAAAGTCGGATGCCGCGGACCCGTAACCTACAATTCCTGCGGTGTCATACGCTGGAATAACGGCGTCAGCTATCCCATCCAGTCCGGACACGGATGCATCGGATGCAGCGAAGCCAATTTCTGGGATAACGGACCGTTCTATCAACATCTCGCCTCTTTCCCGGGATTCGGAATCGAGACGACCGCAGACAAAATTGGAGTTGCCGTAGGAGCCGCAACGCTCGCCGGCATGGCTGCACACAGCATCACGACCAACATCCGCAAGCGGCGCGAGATCAAGGAAAGTATCGCTAACAGCAAAACCGATAAAGAAGGAGGTGCCTAATGTCCAATCGAATTGTAGTCGATCCGATCACGCGGATCGAGGGACACCTTCGAATCGAAGTTGAAGTCCAAAACGGCAAAGTCGTGGATGCATACAGTTCCGGCACGATGGTGCGCGGATTCGAGCTCATTCTGAAGGGTCGCGATCCTCGTGATGCGTGGGCCTTCACCGAACGCGCCTGCGGCGTCTGCACAACCGTTCATGCGCTGGCGTCGGTGCGGACCGTCGAAGATGCGTTAAACATTACAGTTCCGCCAAACGCAGAACTGGTGCGCAACCTCATGTTCTGTGCCCAATATCTGCAGGATCACGTCGTCCATTTTTATCATTTGCACGCCCTCGATTGGGTGGATGTCGTCAGCGCCCTGAGTGCAGACCCTAAAAAAACCTCCGCGTTGGCACAGAGTATTTCCAATTGGCCAAAAAGCTCACCCGGATATTTTTCCGATTTGCAAAAACGGCTGACGACTTTTGTTCAGAGCGGTCAGTTGGGCATTTTCGCCAACGGCTATTGGGGGCACAAAGCCTTCAAGCTGCCCGCAGAAGTAAATTTGATCGGTGTTGCGCATTATTTGGAAGCCCTTGAATGGCAGAAGGAAATCGTAAAGGTTCATACGATCTTCGGCGGCAAGAATCCTCATCCGAATTACCTCGTTGGCGGAGCAGCCTGCGCAATCAATACGGACGAGGCCAACGCGATCAATGCAGAACGCCTTGCCATGGTCGCTCAGTTATTCAAAGATGCCAAGACCTTTGTAGAACAGGTATACATTCCTGATCTGCTCGCCGTCGCCGGATTCTACAAAGACTGGGGGGCCATCGGAGGCGGACTGACCAACTACATGGCCTATGGCGATCTGCCGACGAACGGCTACGCCGATGTATCCAAATTCAAATTCCCCCGCGGTGTGATACTCAATCGGGACTTGAGCACGGTGCACGAAGTCGACGGAAAGGATGTCGGACAGGTGCAGGAATATATCAAACACAGCTGGTATGCGTACGCCGACGGAGACGAAGCAGGGAAGCATCCTTGGGACGGAGAAACAAAATTCAACTACACGGGGCCCAAGCCTCCATACGAGTTCCTCAACGTGGACCAAAAGTACAGCTGGCTTAAAACGCCCAGATGGAAAGGCAACGCCATGGAGGTTGGTCCTCTTGCGCGTCTTCTGGTGGCCTACGCCAGCGGCAACAAAGAGGTCCAAGACATAGTAAATGGAACTCTGAAGGCCCTCGACGTGCCTGTCGCGGCACTGTTCTCGACACTTGGAAGAACGGCTGCACGGGGTCTGGAAACCCAACTCATTGCCAACTGGTCGATGGAGTTCTACGATCAGCTTGTGGCCAATATCAAGAACGGCGACAGCCGCATGTTCAATGGCAAAAAATGGGAGCCCGAAACCTGGCCCAAAGAAGCCAAGGGCGTCGGCATGACGGAAGCGCCTCGCGGTGCGCTGGCCCATTGGATTGTCATCAAGGACAAGAAAATCGACAACTATCAGCTCGTCGTTCCGAGCACGTGGAATGCTTCTCCGCGTGATCCGGAAGGAAAGATGTCGGCCTATGAAGCGTCCTTGATCGGAACACCGATCGCCGATCCGGAAAAACCGCTGGAAATTCTGCGCACGGTCCATTCGTTTGATCCGTGCATCGCGTGCGCGGTGCATCTCTACGACGAAAAGGGCACGTACGTTCATCAGATCCAGACGTTCTAAGGAGGCACCCATGCATACAGCAACCATACGAAGGTACTACGTCTGGCAAATGCCGGTTCGGGTGTACCACTGGGTCAATGCCCTGTGCATACTCTCCCTTTGTATCACCGGGTATCTCATCGGAAGTCCGCTGGCTATTCAAAGCGGTTCCGAGGCGAGTTTCGGATATTGGTTCGGCACCGTTCGGTTCATTCATTTTGTCTCGGCGTTTGTATTCTTTTTCAATTTCGTCGGAAGGATTTATTGGGGCTTTGTAGGCAACAAATACGCGCAGTGGAAGAATTTCATCTGGCACCGAAAGGAGCAGGTGAAAGAAATTGTGGATGTGCTGAAGGTGGATATCCTCCAGGCAAAGATCGGTCCGTTGAAATCCATCGGGCATAATACGCTGGCGAGTTTCACCTACTTCCTGTCTTTTCTCGCATTCCTCTTTCAATGCATGACGGGATTCGGAATGTATGCGGCCATGAGCCACGCCTGGCTCCCTCAGATGTTCGCGTGGGTCGTTCCTCTGATGGGCGGCGACTTCGCAGTACGACAGTGGCATCATCTTACCATGTGGTTTTTTATTCTCTTTTCCATCGTTCACGTGTATCTGGTTTTCTACCACGATTATGTGGAAGGGCGAGGCGTCTTATCTTCCATGGTAGGCGGGTGGAAATTTATTGAAGAGGAGAAAAAGTGACGTGGTCCGGTTGCGTTTTTAAGTTCACCGGGGTCTCCTTATCAACAACTCGGACAGGAGGAATATGAAGGTTCTGATTCTTGGTGTAGGAAATGTTCTTATGGGTGACGAAGGCGTCGGAGTACACGCCGTTGATGCCATGAGCGGAAGGCGCTGGCCACAGGAGGTTACCCTGCTTGATGGCGGAACCGGCGGGTTTCACTTGATGGGCCCCTTGATAGAACAGGATGTTGTCATTTTTGTCGACGCAACCATAGACGGACGTCCCGCAGGCTCCATCAAGGTCATTGAGCCCCGTTTTGCGTCGGATTTTCCAAAAACACTCAGTGCACACGATATCGGCTTGAAAGACATGATAGAATCACTGTTCGTTTTGGGCTGCCAGCCGAGGCTGTTTCTTGTCGCCGTTTCCATCGAAGC
>JAGQUY010000064.1 GCA_020438245.1 Bacteroidota bacterium | reverse complement strand
GGATTGGTCTGATCCATAAACTGCGACAACTGACTCGTTCCGAAAAAAGTATTCACGACGCTTGAGACGGTACGCGCGTTGACCAGATCCTGAGGAGTCAGGTTCTCACTATCCCGAAGATTCATTCTTTCACGGATGGTCCGTGTCATTCTTGATAAAGCCACCCGAAACTGTTCGGCAAGCTGCTCCCCCACAGTCTTCACCCGGCGGTTTCCCAAATGATCAATATCATCAGTGGACCGCGTGCCATTGCGAAGGTCGATCAAAGCA
The DNA here is from genome assembly GCA_020438245.1 of Bacteroidota bacterium. GTDB lineage: Bacteria > CLD3 > CLD3 > SB21 > SB21 > JAGQUY01. Next base: position 4,466 of record JAGQUY010000064.1, on the reverse strand, counting down.
CGAATGATTGCTATGATATCATCCTTAGTCAATACGGTAACCGACTCAGGGATTGATAATCCCAACTTCTTGTTGATCCGATTGCGCCCCACGTCTCCAAGATCGTATCGCTTGGCATTAAAGAATTGTCTTTCGACCAAGCTTCGCGCTGTATCCAAGTCCGGAGCATCTCCTGATCTCAGTTGCCTGTAAATCTGTTCGAGTGCTTCTTGTTCCGTCTTTGTGACATCTTTGCGGATCGTGTTCGCAATAACTTCAGGAATTTCTTCTTCCGCCTTGACTAGATCCAGACGCTTTATTTTGTGCTTCTTACACTTCGTAATAATGTCTTCGTCAACAATCGCGTCCTTCTCCGCTATGATCTCGCCGGTTTCTTCTTGAATAATATCCAAAGCTATTTTTCGACCCAGCAGAGCCTCGTTGTTTGAGCGTCCGATCTCAACTTCGTCGAGAACGCCAAACAAGTGGAGCATTTCGCGATCTGATGAGTAACCAAGAGCACGCAAAAACGTAGTAACCGGAAATTTCTTTTTACGATCAATGTACACGTACATGACATCGTTGATGTCTGTCGTGAATTCAATCCAAGATCCGCGAAAAGGAATAACGCGGGCAGAAAACATCTTTGTGCCGTTCGGATGAATCGACTCGTCAAAGAACACGCCAGGAGACCGGTGCAACTGACTCACTACGACACGTTCGGCGCCGTTAATGATAAAAGTGCCCTTGTCCGTGATATACGGCAGGTTACCCAAATAGACGTCCTGCTCAATAACATCCGGATGCTTGTCATCTGGTGATTTCTTGCTTGAAAGACGCAATGTTGCCTTGAGAGGAACGGAATACGTAACTCCCCGCTCCTGACATTCGCGAACATCATACTTGGCTCGATCTATGTAATATTTGAAGAACTCGAGTTTGAACAGCTCTTTGGCGTCTTCTACGGGAAAGGAACTGACGAATACGGCCTGCAGACCTGTGTTGGATCGCTTATCGGGGTTTACGTCCTGCTGGAGAAAATCCCTGTACGACTCAATCTGGATTTCCAACAAATCCGGGATGTCGATGACGCTTGGATTTTTAGCAAAAGAATGGCGCTCGATGACTTTACTCAATGGAACCTGCCTTTGTGTTTCGCTGTGAGGAACAACTTAACTTAGAAACATTTTGGGGCACGAGGCATGCGCACCCGAAGGATATCGAAAGTCCATATTATCGCCTGGACTATCGATGATCAGGGACGGTTCAAGCCGAACCGCCCCTGACTCGATCAATCGAACTTAGTTAATCTCTACAGTCGCGCCGACTTCGGCGAACTTGGCCTTGATTTTCTCGGCTTCGTCTTTGGCGACACCCTCTTTGACAACCGCTGGAGCGCTGTCAACCAAGTCTTTCGCTTCTTTGAGTCCGAGACTGGTCAATTCTCTCAGAACCTTAATGACCTGGATCTTCTTGTCGCCTGCCCCGGTCAGCTTAACCGTAAACTCGGTTTTTTCTTCAGCGGCTGCGGCACCTGCGGCGGGTGCTGCACCTGGAGCCGCTACTGCCACGGGAGCGGCAACCTCAACCCCGAATTTTTCCTTTATTTCACTGATCAGCTCGCTGATCTCCATCATGTTAGCGCTGGCCAAATACTCCAGCACGTCTGCTCGTGATACTGCCATTGGGATTTCTCCTTCTAAAGCGCCGCCAGTCAGGTCCACTTCGGACATGATAAATTAAGACGGCTTTGGTTAATAATACTATTCAATACAATCATGCTTGAAGTTACTAGGCTGCCTTCTTTTTCTTCAAAGACTCCAACAGCCCAACCAAATTCTGCATCTGGGAACTGAGAAGCAGGACTACATTTGTCATAGGAGACTGAAGCAATCCGACCATCTGGGCAAGCATGTCCATCTTATTGGGCATTCTTGCAATGTCGCCCAGTTTCGAAGCTTCATAAATCTGCTTCTCAACAACGCAAATTTTGACATGCAGTTTATCGTTTTCTTTGTCCTTCAAGAATTCATGAATAACTTTCGCCGGCGCCAATGCGTCTGCATACCCGAACGCAATACCGGTGGGTCCGGACAGGTAATCGTCGATATTCACCTCATAGCCGGCCTTGCTCAATGCGATCTTCGCAAGAGTGTTTTTTACTATTTTGAATTCAGAATGCGATTCCCGAAATTTATCCCGCAACATCTCCATTTTCTTCACGTCCATTCCGGTAAAATCGGTCAGAAAAAGACTGGATGCCCGCTGGAATTTTCCCGCCAGATCCTCAATCAGCTCTTGTTTGTTTTCTTTTTTCATGGCAAAGTCTCACAATCTCCGTTATGGTGCAATTTTTAATGAGCAGACAAGGAACCAGCCTCGCTGGTATTCACTTTAATACCCGGTCCCATGCTGGTCGAAACATAAACGCTTTTCAAATAGATCCCTTTGGCAGACGCCGGTTTCATACGCACGATAATCGACATGAAGCTTCGAAAATTGTCTACCAGTTGGGACTGTTCAAATGATGATTTCCCAATTCCAACATGGACCGTTCCCTGCTTGTCCACCCGAAACTCAACTCGGCCCGCCTTGACTTCCGAAATGGCTTTGGCCACATCGGTCGTAACCGTCCCGCTTTTTGGATTTGGCATAAGACCCTTAGGGCCAAGCACTTTGCCGAGCTTACCAAGCTCAACCATCGACTCGGGCGTAGCCACAATCACATCGACATCAGTCCACCCATCCTTGATTTTTTGCAGGTAATCGTCAAATCCTACCATATCCGCACCGGCATCCTGTGCTTCCTTGGCTTTGCTCTTCGTAATAACCAAGACCCGCACCGTCTTGCCAACACCGTGCGGCATCATTACCGTACCTCGAATGGCCTGATCGGCATGCTTTGGATCGACTCCAAGATTGACTGCCACATCAACCGTTTCAACGAACTTCGTCTTGGCGGTTTCTTTGATGAGACGAAAAGCATCCTGGATAGAGTATTCCTTGCCTCTCTCCACAATGCTTTCCAACGCTCTAAAACGTTTACTTCTCTTTCTCATGATTCTCCTTTATGGCGAGTATCCGAATTCAGCACCGGACACTCTCCCACCTTGGGTGGTATTAAACGATAACTTAGTTGCCGTGAAATAAAGTCCGTTCTTTAGTCAATGACTTCAACACCGAGACTCTTAGCCGTACCTTCAATCATTCGCATTGCACCTTCGATATTTTTTGCGTTCAGGTCCGGCATCTTCACCTTTGCAATTTCCCTCACTTTGTCACGAGAGATCTTCCCGACCTTTGTTCTGTTTGGCATCGCTGAGCCTTTTTCAAGACCTATAGCTTTCTTGATCAGAACAGCCGCCGGGGGTGTTTTTATGATAAAGGTAAAAGATCTGTCCGAAAATACCGTAATGATAACCGGTATGATCAGACCCTTTTGGTCCTGCGTCTTCGCGTTAAAGGCCTTGCAAAATTCCATAATATTGACGCCGTGCTGACCTAATGCCGGGCCTACTGGCGGCTGCGGATTCGCGGCACCCGCGGAAATTTGCAACTTAACTTGGGCAACTATTTTCTTCATTAGATTCCCTTAAAAGTTGGTATTAATATGTTTATGCTCTTATTGTTCAAGTTTAACCTGAAGAAAATCGAGTTCGACGGGAGTCGACCTGCCAAAAATGCTAACCATGACCTTCAGCTTGTTTTTTTCATAGTTGATTTCGTCTATGTAACCCGTGAAATCCGTAAATGGGCCATCCGTTACCCGTATATGGTCCCCAACCTTGAAGGGAATCTCAAATACCTCAGTGGTCCTCTTTTCATGCATGCGGCCCAGCATTCTATCGACCTCGTCGGGCCTTAGCGCTTGCGGTGTATTCTTCGGTCCCACAAAATTAACAACTCCGGGCGTGTTGGAGATCACGTGTTGCACCACCTTGTCATCTACCATTTCAACGATCATATATCCCGGAAGGAATGAACGGGTTTTTTCTTTCTTCTTTCCGTTCTTCATTTCAATGATTGTTTCGGATGGAATCATGATCCTGAATACCTTGTCCTGTACACCGTGAATGTTCAACTCACTCTGGATATGATCCTTGACCTTCTGCTCTTGACCGGAATAGACGCGAATGGTAAACCACTTCGTATTATCCGGGCGTGCAACTTCTTCTTCTTTTTCTGTTTTCTCTTCCGAAACGTTTTCGGGGGTTTCCATTCAAAACATCCTTAATCTATTGACCGCCGGACCCTAACAAGAAATACTTAACAATCATTTGTAGGATATTGTCCGAAGTAAAAATATAGGCTGACAACAACAGCCACAGAACCATAACAACGCCCGTCGAACCGGTCAGTTCTTCCCGGCCCGGCCACGTTACCTTCTTCATTTCCGTCCTCACGCTTTCAAAAAACTCTCTTATTTTGCGCATCGTATTTTCTCACATTTGTGCAGGGGAGACAGGACTTGAACCCGCAACCTACGG
>JAGQUY010000063.1 GCA_020438245.1 Bacteroidota bacterium | reverse complement strand
TCCCTGACGTTTTGCAGCATCGCTACCGTGGACTCTACACTGCGCCGGCGGATGAAATCCTTCATCTTCACCTTCTTCTCAGTCTCTTTTAGGTCGTCTTTATACATGTCGAAAAACGGCACGTTAAAACAATAGGTACAAGCGTAGGGGCAGCCGCGCGACGCAATGACTTCAGCCCAGCCATCGCGGGTCTCGACGATGCGGTCATAATCAAATACTTCGCGATCTTCAAACGGGAGCGAATCGAGGTCGTCGATCCAGCGATCCACCGGGTTGGCGATAATACTAATTTCGTCATTGAGCGCATGGATTTTTGGCGAAGGAAGGTTGCTGCAGCTGCCGATGCTTATTGGAATCGCGCCGTCGGTACCGGTGGCGGCCATGGAGACTGCCAATGTTTCGGTACGACATTTTGTCGTCATGTTGGGAATGTATTCGAGCGATTTGCCCTGTTCGATGCGATTGACCAATTCCAACAATGGAATCTCACCTTCACCTTTACACACAAAATCGACCGCATCCTCTTTAATAATCTCCTCAGCGGCTGCATTGGCATGATGCCCGCCAACGACTATCGGAGTACTGCAGGAGCGGCGAATAAACTTCGCGATTATCTTTACGTAAAACCATTGATTGGTAACGCTGGAGAAGGCTATGAGGCCTGGATCATACTCTTTTATGTCTTTGACGATTTTTTCAATATCGAGCGAGTAATCTAGCTCGTCAGATACATGGATCAGTTTTGTTTCGTGGCCGTTTTCTTTCAAGTATGCGGACAGGATACCAATACCGCATGAATAGCCCACTGATATGCCGATGTCGGTATATATAAATAGTACTCGCATTTTGAAGCCTTTGATTCTTGTTACGTTAAAAGAAAACGAGGTGTGCGATTGCCTGGAATTGTTTCGGGAAGTGCATCAGATCTTCCTGATCTGACTAGTATGTGTTTGCATACCTCGCCAGTAAAATTTTTTGCGGTGATATAACAACCGGGTAACACAAAAACTCAATTCGAAGAGCTGTGGTTGCTATTATCAGTTGTTTCCAATCAGGTGCACATTTTTTAATCAGTGTTTGCATTATGGACCTATTATTCGAACATACAAGAGGCATATTCCAGCTGTTTTTCAAGGGATTAGCTCTCCCATCCGTGATCTGCAGCACATTAAACAATGCTGCAGGTTCTATGCAAAAACGCTTTTTTCACCATCAACGATTCTTTCATACGCTAATTGCACACCGTTAATACAGGTATATTTCGCAGCTTTCTGTATCGTTGAATCGGCATCAGTTATCCCTCTGATCGGATCAAACTGCATCCGGCCGGATGGCACAGCAAGAAATTTTCAATGTATTAATAACAGGCATTGGCCGCCCCAGCCGTAACAGATATTGTTGGTATCGGTGTTACACCAGCGAAGCTTTAGCGTAAATCCCCTGATTTTTTGCTGACGATAATTCTCATTGTTCGGGGATTTCTCGCATATACTGATTTCAAGGTGGCGGTTTCTATTCCTTTGGGATTTAGGTGCATGATGGAGGGTGTCAACAAATTTTACATTCCGGTTAAGTTAATAATGAAAATCGTTGCCAAGCCAGCAATATTCATAACGATTACAAAATCCGCACGATACTTGCATGCATGATTTATTATGATGCGGAACTGTCTGATTAAATTAATTTAATTCAGGTATTTCTGATTTGAGTAGTGCCATGGGGTCGATGTTGAGGGGCGACTGAGCAGTTAATGTTGTTCTCGTATGAGATTTACATGTGCGGAACCTCCAGGCAATTCTAAAATGGCGGGATAAGCACTTCGAATGTCGATTCGACAGTGAGGTATCTAAAATTGAATTATGCAACGGATGTGAATGAAAAGGCGTCTGCTGGCAATGCGTGTTTTCGACACAAGGCTTTTTCCCCGATATTGTGCCTAATTTTATCACTGCTTTTTTTCTCAGTGTCTCCATCCGTGTTTGCAGATCGGATTTCCTACGATGCGGAAAAATTAAAAGTACTCGTTGAAGGGACGGACGATCCCGATATCGTAACTATTACAGAAGTAGCCATCGATCAGTTACGCGTCTCTATCTCTACCTCCGGTCAGGTTGAGTCGCAATTGTTCAATATCGCTGATGTCACTGTCATTGTTGTCGGTGGAAAAGGCGGAGATGACGAAATCCTCAATAGCACCGGCGTTTCCATGACAGCGGATGGTCACGCTGGTAACGACAAGCTCTCCGGTGGTCGTGGCGATGATTTTCTGGTTGGCGGTACGGGTGACGATCAACTACTGGGTAATGACGGTAACGATTTTCTTAGTGGCGGTGAAGGCAAGGATATTATTATCGGAGGCGCCGGAAATGATGGATTGTACGGCGGACTGGACAATGATTCGATGGAGGGCGGCGCAGGTGACGACCTTCTCAACGGAGATGACGGAGACGACATCATGTCCGGTTCGGATGGATTGGACAAGATGTTTGGTGGTGCAGGCGCGGACTATATCAAGGGTGGAGGAGGCAAGGATACGGTTGATGGTGGAGCTGGCGACGATGTCATAGAAGGCGGTGACGATGGCGATATTCTCATAGGTGGATTGGGTGACGACACTATTTCCGGTGATGTTGGTGATGATGTCATAGAAGGTGGTGACGGCCGGGATAGTATGAATGGAGGCCTGGGTAATGATGTGCTGGCAGGCGGCCCCGGAAATGATATTTTGGCCGGTTTGGACGGTAGCGATCATCTGTCGGGCAATGATGGAAATGATGGTTTGGATGGAGGGTTCGGCAACGACCAGCTGTTTGGAGGAGCAGGCGACGACAATCTTGTCGGTGGAGGCGGCAATGATCTGTTGCGCGGGGGAAGCGGCGCTGATTTCCTGTTTGGCGGGGGCGGCGGTGACTCTCTTTATGGAGAGGCGGATAATGACCGCCTGGATGGTGACATTATCGATCCGGTATTGGACGGGGGTGAAGGTGAGAACGAAATCACCACTGATCATTCACCGGTACGCTTTGGTATCGTGGCAAATCCTGCCAATGATCCATTCAGCTCCGACGAAGATATTTTTCGTGCGTTCGAGAAGGCAAAAACAATAGCAAATCAGGTTTCCCTATTCTTCTCTTTTCGGGCACAGGACAGAATGCCGGATTTGCTCGATGCGATGGACGTCGTTGCGCAACTGGGAATGAGTACAATCATTCAGGTTGGTGTCCAGTTTCTTGGGCAGCCAAATCCACCGACAGATATTCCCGCAACATTCGCTGATGAAACAACACGTGCGCTATATCTTGACAATGTTCGGTCACTTGCCGAAAAGTTTCCAAAAACAATGGTCCTTTCACCTGAAGTAAATTTCATGTATTGGATCAACCGACAAGAGTTCGAGTTATTTGCAACTCTTTATCAAGAAGCCTACGCTTTGGTGAAAGAGGTGTCGCCGCAAACCGATGTGGGCATCTCTTTTCACTATACGTTGTTCCGCGGGTGCGAACAGTTTGCGATGCTCGATGCGCTCGGACCACGCGACTTTCTGGGTATCACTACCTACCCGATCTGGCTGATCGACAAGGGTATCATTGGCTCTATCGAAGAGTATCCGCCGGAATGGTGGAGCTGGTTACGGTGGGCATATCCCAATGAGAAGATCATCATTACAGAGATGGGATTTCCCAACTCCCGTAACAGCACACAGGAGGCACAGGCTGCGTTCGTACGGCGCCTGCCCGAGTTGATGAGTGGCCTGAAGCCGGAATCGGTCAACTGGACACTGCTATCCAATGTAACTTTCTATGATCCTGCAGCGCTCAGCCAAGAGACCCTGAACTTTCTTCTCGATGTCGGTGTGAATCCCGACATATTAATGGGCAGGCTTAACAACATGGGAATGCACTCTCATTCAGGCACCCCCAAGCTAAGTTGGTTCGAGGCTTTGAAGATAAAATACGACTGGGAAGACGTACCTGTCGGACCTCCTGGACCCTTGGGCGTTCTGACCACGAATCCAGCTGATCTTCCCCCGATCTGCTCTCAGTTTGATGTAAGCGAATAAGTTGCTGTGACTGTTAGTGGGATAAACGGCAGTTTTCAATGATCTCGTCAATCCGCTCAACTAGCGACTCTTTTGGCGTGTAGCCAAGTGACTTGCAGATGTGATCTATATTTGCGATCGAGTAGCGTAATTCACCGGCATGGGCAGGGATGTACTCCGGGCGTATATCAGGCGCAATCCGTTGACACAGTAAGTTGGAAATCTCAGTAACTGAAGTGGCCCGCCCTGTACCAACATTGTACAGGCCATAACGTTCGGATGTATCCATTGCCAACAAGTTGGCGTTTACGACATCGTTGACGTGCACAAAGTCTCTGCGCTGCTCTCCATCGCCGAAAATTTTGGGCGGCTTTCCCGCCAACAGGCGCGTTATGAAAATTGTGATTACTCCGACGTAAGGCGTCACGCTCTGTCCTGGGCCGTAGGTATTGAAATAACGCAGTATGTGACAATCAATATCCATTTGGCGGGTGAGTTCAAGGCAGTATTTTTCAGCTGCCAGCTTGGCGATACCGTAAGGTGAAATCGGCTCAGGAATGTAATCTTCGCTAATTGGGTCTGGCGTTTTGCTATCCGCGTAAACCGCCATCGATGAAGCGAATAAGAATCTCCTAACTGAGGATTGAGCGCAGTTTTGCAGCAAATTCAGCGTGCCCATCAGGTTGATTTCAGCATCTTCGTAAAACTGCGCAATGGAGGAACGAATGCTTACACGTGCAGCCTCGTGAAAGACGGTATCTACGCCTTCGAGCGCCAAGGCCACATCGTCGCCCGAACGGACGTCACCAACGATTAACCGCGCGTCTGCGGGTACGTTTTCGCGTTTTCCCATGGAAAGATCATCCAGGACTGTCACCTCAATACCGCGTGCCAGTAGGGCGCGCGTCAAGTGAGACCCGATAAATCCGGCTCCTCCGGTTACCAGCGCTTTCTGACTCATTCCATCATTGCTCCGTCATTTGCATAAAGTCTGCAGTCGATTCGATGTTCCGGAGTGATTATAAAACGATCGATATTCGATTTCGCATCAACAACCGTTCCGGGAAAAATCACGCTGTTGGTGATCGTTATAGGTTCGTTGATTATCGCGCCATCGCCAACGATAACATTGGATAACTCTGCGCCCGGATGAATGTTCGTATTTTTCCCAATTAGCCGTTCCAGGCCACGGTTCTTCAGTTCGAACAGGTTACAGACCAAGACATCGGCAGGAGTTGATAAATTTACATCCCAATTAACCACATCCGAAGTGTAAACCGGTAAATTGTCGTCAACCATTATCTGGATCGTGTCGGTAATCTCATATTCGTCGCGCATGGCCGTTCGTGGCGTGCGCCTGATAGCATCAAAAACCGGTAAGTCGAAAAGGTACAGGCCGCATCCCTTGAGTGTTGTATCGACGTAACGTGGTTTTTCGATAACGCGGCGCACTCTGCCGGTTTCATCACAGCGTATGGTGAAGTTCCGCCTGATTGCGGATGGGTCCTTTTCGTACTTTACCGCCAGTACCGCGCTTGCATTGCGCTGCCGATACAAATCGATCATCGAGGAGAGATTGTCGGTTTTGAAGAATATATCACCAAGTGCCACGAACATAGGCGAGCTGATATGCGGCTCCATCTGGCCAAGTGCAGAGGCGATTCCCAGCAGTTGTGCCTGCTCGACATACTGTAGCTTGACGCCAAGTGAGGAGCCATCGCCGAATTTCTGTGCCAGTACATGGCCCAGGTGCCCTATCACCACAAATATTTCACGGATACCGAGCTCTCTAAAAGTTTCAATGGAGTATTGGAGGAGGGGTTTGTTACAGATCAGCGTGCCCGGTTTTGGATAATGAGTGCTAAACGGGTGCATGCGGGTGCCGCGACCTGCAGCGAGAATGACAGCAACAATATTTTCCACAAATCTGTTATCCGTAGTTGAAGGATTAAACGGAAGGTGTCGCCGACAAGCAGGGTGATTGAGATAAATCCCTATGCCGCCTGTTGCCAAAGCCGATTTAGTTCGTTATCAACCAGATGTTGTAAAACCATCGGTTTGCCAATCGAACGAAAGTACTCTGATTATAATCCAATACTATATGAAAAACGGAAAGTTCGACCAATTTTCAACTGATTCTGCCCCCAACTGGAGAAGCATTAACCACACAAGGAGCCAACAGCAGATATTGGCTTTGCGATTTGTATTCATCAGAATCAGTCAGCGTCGTGTTTGACGTATCCCCTGTCCCTTCCAATCATTAAAATCCACTGATAGACTTCGGGGGTCTGTTTTTTGTAAGAAGTGCTGCAATTGACTCTCCAAAGTGATTATTCCTGAGACTGTCAAAGACCGGCGAGGCAACTAGGCAGCAGCCGGCGGTAACTGTTTATCGGGTTTTTCTTACAGACAAAACACGTGACGCCACAATCGGTAGTCAATTAAATGTGCGCCGGGTTAAAGCGAGATGCCATGGCACAAAGTTCAATGCTGTCGCGCCTGAAGTGGTTTGTGATAACCGTATTGGCAGGGATGCTGGTTGCATTTGTGGCCTATCATCTATGGTCGCTGAAAACACAGCATATAGTCGTAATCGTAGTTGCTGTGGTTCTGGCTTCCTTCTCAATGATGTTTTTGCGCAGGTATTCGGATTTCCTGTTAGTCGGTTTGTTGTGCAGTATCCCGCTCGCAGCTTTTACAAAATCGTTCTTTTTCAATTCATGGGATCACGATGCGCGCGCCAAGGGTGTCATGCGCTTCTCGGGAGTCGTTTCAGTCGCCCTTCCGGACATTATATTACTCGGACTCTATTTCCTGTGGGCCTTCAATATTGCTGTAATGCGTACAAGTAAATTTCCGAGACTGCATCGCTATGATGTTTTACCGCTGCTCCTGATTGCAGCCTATATTTTTTCAATTCCGGGAAGCCCGGAGCCAAAAGCAGCTGTTTTCGGATTGTACTTCCTTACACACCATTTTCTGATCTATTTTTATCTGTCACGCCACATCGAGCTGCGCCATTTTCCCTGGATTGTGATTGTTTTCCTTTTTACT
>JAGQUY010000062.1 GCA_020438245.1 Bacteroidota bacterium | reverse complement strand
ACCTGGTTGCCTTCCGTGACAATAAATTCCAAACTCAACGTGTCCTTGCTGACCGGTTTTTCAATGGGCACGATCTGGGCGTAGATGTAACCCTGGTCGTAGTATAGCGCATTGACGCGCTCCTGCATGTTCTTGTCGTACTTTTCCTGGTTGTACACATCTCCGCTTTCAAAACCGAATGCCCTGGACAATTCGAGGTTTGAGAACAAGGTATTGCCGGTCCATGAGATATCGCCTATGAAGTATTTCACGCCTTCATCGACGTAAATATCAATATAAAGATCTTTCTTGTTCTTGTAATAGATAGAATCTTTAACCACCAAGAAATCTCTGAATCCGTTTTTCTTGTAAAAGGCCGATAATTTGGCTAAGTCTTCTTTGTATTTCTTCTCGTCGTAGTCGCCGCTCTTGAACCACTTGAAAAAGCCCGCCTTTGCTTTTGTTTCATCAAAGGTTCCGCTTAACTTGCCGTTGCTGAAAGAGTTGTTTCCAAAGAAGGTTATACCTCGAATTTTGACCTTCTCACCCTCATCAATTTTGACCTTGACGATCACCTTTCCAGTGTCTTTTTCAGATGCGTACGTGTCGATTTTCACTTCGGCGTTTAGAAAGCCCTCCGCCGCGTACTGTTTTTTCAGACGCTCAACCGCATTAGCCAGATGTTGAGGGCTGACCGTTTGGCCGACAAATAGCCCGATCTTGGGCCGAATATCGTCTTCGTCAAGTTCATCTTCACCGTCGATTTCAAGGGTTTCAACTCGCGGGTATTCTCTCACTACAATAATTGCCTCAACACCTCCGTCAACCGTTTGGCCGTAAATTTGAATATCTTTGAAAACATGCATGTTCCAGAGGTTCTCAATAGCTTTTGAGACATCATCGATAGCGAGTTCCTGTCCTTCAGACAACCCGGAGGCAATGATAATCAAACCGGCATCAGACTTTACGTTCCCCTCGACCTTGATGCCAACGATCTTTGGAAATTCGGGTTTTTGTTGGGCATTCAGCCCCGAAGGCCATGATATGAAAAGTACGATTATAGACAGCCAGATTTTCAAAGGTAATCCCGATTCGATTTGCGGTTTATAGAATTACAACTTATACGTGTAAATTGACTATTTTGACTTCTTTTTCTTAACTTGCTCGCTGACCAGTCCAAAGCGACGTTCCCGGGTTTGATAATCTAGAATAGCGTCCACCAGTTCCTTCTTACGGAAATCGGGCCAGTAGGTTGGTGTCACATAGATTTCGGAGTAAGCAATCTGCCACAGTAAGAAGTTGCTTATTCGATGTTCACCACTGGTTCGAATGACAAGGTCTGGATCCGGAAGTCCAGCCGTGTCAAGGAGCGAGGAAAAGGTCGCCTCATCCAATCGGTTGGGGGTCATTTTCTCATGGAGTGCCCTTCGTGCAGCTTCTAATATTTCAATCCGTCCTCCATAACTGAGAGCGAGGCACAAAACTAGCCCGGTGTTCCGACGCGTGACCTCAATAGCATGCTTCACCTGTTTGAGTGTGGCCGGAGGAAGGCGGTCAATTTGTCCAATGGTCCGAACCCGAACTCCATTTGCATCCAAATTGTTGATTTCATTGTGTATAGTCCGCATCAACAATTTCATTAGCGCCGATACTTCCCAGGTTGGCCGATTCCAATTCTCATGACTAAAAGCATACAGAGTCAGGACTTCAACGCCAAGTTCGCCGCAGCCTTCAACAATAGCTTTTACAGACTTTACGCCTTCGTGGTGACCGGCTACCCTGGGTAATCCTCTTTCTTTTGCCCACCTGCCGTTACCGTCCATGATGACGGCAATGTGTCTTGGCAAAGGCTTTTTTGAGAGTTCTTTGCGTGCCGACTCAAAATCAAAAAGCGCCGGCATGCTGGGCTTAGGGTGCTGCGAGGCTTTCTTCTGGCTACCTGAAAATCTATTCACACAACTGTTTCAACATATTGAAAAATCGTCAATTAAACAAGGTTCGAATATATCCGTTGGACTTGAAAATTGCAAGCAGATTTCAATGATGGGCAGCTTTATCCTTGAATAGAAAATAGGGAATGAGTATTCTTTATATCATATTCTGAGACCGGTATTTTAGAATGTTTTTCAAACATCGCGTAGCAAGAAATCGATTTCTATATTTCTGCGTGCTCATCCTTATACTTGCCGTATTTGCCTATTTGGTTGATTTGTATAATTGGAGTTTGTTCGAACTGGCTATTATCGGGATTGCCTTTTTGGTACCGGGTCGCCTTGTTCAGTATTTTTGGCGAGATTTTTTCGCAGGCCGGAAATTGCTGGAGAAGGGCAGTTCTGAAGAGGCCCAAAGGGTGCTGGCAAAGTTCTTGGAATCGGTTCGGGAATTTCCATGGATAAAATGGCTGATGTTTTTTACCTATGGGCTGTACTCCTTCAAAGTAGAGGCAGTTACCCTGACGTATCTGGGAGAGGCGCATCTCAGGCAAGGACATCTAGACGAAGCCGGTCTTTGCTTTGACGAAGCCTTACGCATCGATTCAAAGTATTCTGTCGCGATGTTCAACCTGGCGGTTCTTTATCATCTCAAGTCCAACGCATCCGAAGCCAGATTGACATTCGAGCTGGCGAGACAACACGGCTATCCTCGAATGACCTTCGATCAATTTGAGTTATATGTGAAAGAGCGCTACTCGAAGGCATGATCAAGGCACTAACGGACTTCGGGAGAATGATCAAATTCTCCCACACCATTTTTGCCCTGCCGTTTGCACTGACCGCGGCAGTACTTGCATTCACCCGATTTCCTTTTTCTTGGGCGAAGATTGGCTGGATCGTAGCTGCCATGGTGGGTGCAAGAAGTGCTGCAATGGGCTTTAACCGCATCGCGGACGCAAAGTGGGATGCTCGTAATCCTCGAACGGTCAAGCGAGAGATTCCAAGAGGAGCTATCTCGGTAGAAGCTGCCGGTTTTTTTGTGGTATTATCATCTGCTCTCCTTGTGTTTGCCTCCTACCAATTGAACTTTTTATGTTTTGCACTCTCGCCAGTCGCACTGGGCATAGTCTTCTTTTACTCCTATACCAAAAGATTTACGAGTTTTGCGCATCTTTTTCTCGGTTTGTCTCTCGGATTGGCACCGGTCGGCTCGTGGATGGCGATTGGAGGGGAATTCAACGAAAGCGCGTTGATGCTTGGTTTTGCCGTCGTGGCATGGGTAGCGGGCTTTGATATAATCTATGCATGTCAGGATGTTGATTTCGATCGGGCAGAAGGGTTGTTTTCCATTCCCAGTCGGTGGGGTATAGCCAGGGCCCTGATTGTTTCAAGATTTCTTCACGGATTGACGGTGGTATTGTTATCGGCTGTGGGAGTTTCACTCGGACTCGGACTACTCTACTATACCGGCCTTGCCGTGGTGGCCATGGTTCTTTTCTATGAACAGAGCTTGGTTCGGGCGGACGATTTCTCCCGTGTAAATATGGCTTTTTTCAACATGAATGGTGTGGTGAGTCTTCTCTTTTTTGCCGCTACA
>JAGQUY010000061.1 GCA_020438245.1 Bacteroidota bacterium | reverse complement strand
GAATGATCATGAACTCCTCGCCGCCATAGCGGGCCAGAATATCGGTGTCCCGAAGACCCAGTTGTACCTGCTGGGCTACCCATTTCAGAACTTCATCGCCAATGGCATGTCCGTACGTATCGTTGAAATTCTTGAAGTGATCAATGTCCATGATGATGAAAGACAGGGCGTGCTTATGCCTCCTCGCCCGATTCAGTTCCCGGTGACTACGGTCGTTAAAATAGCGCCGGTTAAAAATTTGAGTCAACTCATCTTTTATGGATATTTCGAGAGTTTCGTGATAAATCAGCACGCGTTCGATGGCGACCGCCACTTCGCCGGAAATCACTGCCAAAAATTCTATTTCACCTGCAGTCATTCCGTTCTTGGAAAAGTAACAAAGTACCCGATTTGTTTTTTTGCTGGAAAAGAAGGGGAACGCCAGAAGGCCTCCCTTCTTATGTCCTTTGGACAGGCCGAATTTCCCCAGATCGGTAAAGTATTCAAAACGCTGGCTCCGATGAACTTTTTCGGCAAGCTTGTTTTCCAGTGCAATCACGTCGGCCATGGTTTTGCGTTTTTCTGAAACAATGAGCGGCGTGAAGGTACCCTTCTCGTCCTCCCTGCTCATCAGGGCAAACTGGTCGACAAAGGTAATTTCTCCCAGCATTGCCTTGATGATGCTGTGCAGCTTCACCATGTCGTGGGTGGAATTTAACATCGCGGCGATCTTGTACAGAACGCGACTTTCCTCAAGCCTTTCCGAAAGCAGGCGATTCTGGTCTTGAACCTGCAGGAAGGAGCCTTCCAGTTCAGCCATTTTCTGCCGTAACTGGCCGACTATACCGTTATCCGGCATGCCTGATGCTGACCGTTTACTTGGCACGGCTTTCTTGCGAGGCGTTGCGGATTTTGCAGCGGCTCGATTATGCTGTTTTTTTGATTTCTTTTTCAGGGATATCCTCAAAAGTGAGTTTTGGAGGCGCCGTATCAGTGACGCTGGATTTATGAATGGTACATGTTTTGACGTTCTTGGTAGAGGGAAGTTTGTACATGACCTCAACCATGAATTTCTCCATGATGGATCGCAATGCCCTGGCACCGGTTTTCCGACGCATTGCCTGCGAAACCACTTCGCGGAGTGCGTCCTCCTCAAAGTGCAATTCGACGTTTTCCAGCGCAAAGAGCTTCTGATACTGTTTGACAAGGGCGTTGCGCGGCTTGGTAAGAATGGCATACAGAGCGTCTTCAGACAACTCCTCAAGGGAGCTGATGACGGGCAGGCGACCGATCAGTTCCGGTATGAGCCCGAAGGCCAACAGATCATCGGGCTCGACCATCTTGAGAATGTCGGTAACCGTGTGCGTTTTGGAGCTGTGCCGTTCCGCCTTGAATCCGATGTTCTTCTTTCCAACACGTGTTTGAATGATCTTATCAACACCCTCGAAGGCGCCGCCGCAAATGAACAGGATGTTCTTCGTATTGACGCTGATGAGGCTTTGTTCGGGATGCTTGCGCCCTCCTTTCGGCGGAACATTGGCGACCGTGCCTTCAAGGATCTTAAGCAGGGCTTGTTGCACCCCTTCACCGGAGACATCCCTCGTGATGGAAGGATTTCCGCCTTTGCGCGCAATCTTGTCTATCTCGTCGATGTAGACGATGCCTTTTTCGGCCGCCGCCACGTCGTAGTTGGCTGCCTGAAGAAGCCGTACGAGAATATTTTCAACATCCTCACCCACATACCCCGCCTCGGTCAGCGTGGTGGCATCGGCGATGGTAAACGGAACATTCAAAAACTTGGCAAGTGTTTGTGCGAGAAGGGTCTTGCCGGTTCCTGTCGGACCAACCAGAAGAATGTTGGTCTTTTCCAATTCCACGGCGTTCTCCGTATCCTGGAGCGCGCTGATACGTTTGTAGTGGTTGTAAACGGCCACGGCAAGCGATTTTTTGGCCGATTCTTGTCCGATAATGTATTCATCGAGCCGCTCTTTCAGCAATTGCGGCGTGATCTGATCCAGGGGAACAACGATATCTTTCGTCGCATGACTCTTGATCATCTCGAATGCGTTTCGCACGCATTCATTGCAAATGTGCACACCGTTGGGGCCGCTTATAATGCTGTCGACTTCGTCAGCAGATTTGCCGCAAAATGAGCAATAGATGATGCGACTCATATTCTGATCCTTCATACCGTTCAGGCGGTCTTCTTGCGAATGAGAATCTCGTCAATAATACCGTAGTCTTTGGCCTGCTCGGCCGACATGAAAAAATTTCGATCGGTATCTTTCTCGATCCGGTCGACGGGCTGACCTGTGTTGACGGAAATGATTTGATCGAGATGATGCTTCAGAGCCAGGATTTCATTCATGTAAATTTCAATGTCGCTGGACTGGCCCTGCGTTTCGCCGAGGGGCTGATGCACCATTACCCGGGCATGAGGCAGGGCATATCGTTTACCCTTCGTTCCCGCCATCAGAAGAATCGCGCCCATGCTCGCCGCAAGACCCATGCACGTGGTCTGAACGTCGGGCTTGATATACTTCATGGTGTCGTAGATGGCAAGTCCTGATGTCACGTGCCCCCCTGGGCTGTTGATATACATGATGATGTCCTTTTCGGGGTCATTGGCCTCCAAGAAAAGCAACTGAGCAATAACAAGGTTACACACCGTGTCGTCAATAGGTGTTCCAAGAAAAATAATCCTCTCCATGAGGAGTCTGGAGTAAATATCATAGGACCGCTCGATTTGGCCTTTTTGTTCCACGACATAGGGAAAAGGAATCTGGGAAACAGCGGCCGAGAAGTCGGCCTGATGGACGTCATCCAGTTTTGAAAACTCGGATTTGATGAATTCAGAATGCAGTTTCATGCGTCGCCTTTTGAATTAAACGGTTTCGGGTTCCTGGATAACCTCTGCGGGTGCTTCGACTTCTTCAATGACCGCATGGGTTCGCAGAAGTTTCATCAGTTTCTGATCGAGCAGATGATCGTCGAACTGCTTCTGCTCGGTATTGGTCTTAAAGTTGATGTTAATGGTATCCTTCTCGACTTTGTGATGCTTGGCCATGTGTTCGCGGTACTCTTCTATATCCGTTTCTTCAACCTTCAAGGATTCCAGCTCTAGAATTTTTTTCTTGGCCAGCATCCATTTTACGTCTCGGATGGCCATCGGACGATATCGTTCATTGATGTACGCATCGTCGATCTTCTGATTTTTCAGCCGTTGCCGGATCATGGCGGCAAGCCGTTGCAGGGCATTGTCCACCAAGGGTTCGGGAACGGGGAGGTCGTTTTGCTTGATGATTTCGTCTATGAGCGCTTCATTCAGCTGATTCTCTTCCTCGTGCTGCCATTGGTGCTTGAGGTTATCAAGCACATCGGCCCGAAGCTTTTCGAAGGTCTCAAGACCCACGTCTTTGGCGAATTCATCATCCAGTTCAGGCCTTTGCACCTCTTCGATCTTTCGCACGGTTACCGACATATGCTCCAATTCTCCCTCTTTCGCATCCGGACCCTTGGCCACGTGCAACAAGCGGGTGGAACCGACGGTTGCGCCCGTCATTTGTTCGATAAAATCCTGGCCGACAAATTGGGGGCTCAAGGCAAAGCGGCGGTCGGTGTATTTCTTCCCGATCAGAGGAACTCCGCCTTCGTCGGTCATTTGAATATCAAACGTGCAAACGAAACCCGGAAGAATTTCCGGGGCTTCTTTGAAGGTCGAGTAATTGTCGCGCAGTTTTTCCAGAGTTGCCGTCACCTCGTCGTCGGTTATTTTGTGAACTTCCTTGCGAACCTGAAGGCCTTTGTAGTTGGCAACTTCGTAGGCGGGCATAATTTCCACGGTAACTTCAAAGGAGAGAGGCTGTTCGGGCTTGAAGTCCAGCTTCTCAATTTGACCTATCGCAATCGCATCCGTGTTGGTTTCGTCGATTGCCTGCTTGTAAAACTCCTCAATAATCACGGGAAGTGCGTCGGCCTTGATTTGCTCATTAAACCGCCGGCGTATCACATCACGGGGCACTTTGCCCTTACGAAATCCCTCCACTTGGGCCTCTTCCCGAATCATCTCGGTGGCTTCATCGAAGTAGGGTTTCATTTCATCGGCTGAAACTTCAACACTGAGTTTCCGTTGCGTGCCATCCTCGCTAAGAACCTTGACTACCAAGAAACGTTCTCCTTATTGGTTTTTTCTAAAATTAAATAAAAGTGCGGGATGAGGGATTTGAACCCACACGGTAAAACCACCAGATCCTAAGTCTGGCGCGTCTGCCAATTCCGCCAATCCCGCAATCAAGAGCAAACCTAATAATAGACAAATCGTGGTGAAAATTCAACCTTTTTAAGGTTTTACCACCCGGTGCGTGATGGTTGCGGTGGCCTGGCTTTTTGGCATAACAATGACCTCGTTGATATTGACATGGGAGGGCCGCGAAGCAATAAATGCAATAATCTCGGCAATATCTTCGGCAACCAGCGGCTTCAGATTTTCATACGGTTTCTTAGCTTTGGCTTCATCCCCTTTAAACCGGACAACGCTGAATTCGGTTTCGACCAAGCCCGGATCGACGGTGCTGACACGAACGGCAGTATCTACCAGATCAATGCGCATTCCGTTGGTGAGTGCATCGACGGCATGCTTGGTGGCGCAGTAGACGTTGCCGCCTGGATACACTTCGTGACCTGCTACGGAACCGACATTGATTACATGGCCCCTGTTTCGCTCGACCATACCCGGCAGCACTGCCCGGCTGACGAACAGCAACCCTTTAACATTTGTGTCCAGCATTTCATTCCAATCTTCTATGTTTCCCTGATATATTTTGTCCAACCCTCGACCGAGTCCCGCATTGTTGATCAGAATATCAATGCTGCGCCATTCCTTTCCGAGCATTCCCGGTATTTTGGCCACAGAATCAGCGTCCCGTACGTCGATGACGAGGGGCAAACAGTTGACGCCATGATCTTTTTTCAGATGTTGACACAGTTTCTTCAGCCGATCTTCTCGCCGCCCTATCAAAATGAGATGGGCTCCATGTGCGGCGAACTCCTTGGCCGTCGCTTCCCCTATTCCGGCGGTGGCTCCTGTGATCATGACGATGTTGTTTTTGAGTGAGTTCATGGCATATTCTCCGATGTATGTGGGTGCGAATCTAACGATTGGAGATCGTTAACACAAGTCCGCTTTAACTGTTGCATTTCTAAGATGTTGGAAATATATTTACCATTCGATTTTTTGTTCAATTTTTCATATAAAGTCGATCAAGATGTCCATGGTAGAGGCGAAATATTATCATAAAGACGGCGACGAGCTGGTCTGTGATTTATGCCCCCGGGCCTGCAGACTGGGGGATGGCGATGAAGGTGCGTGCTTTGGCTATACGCATCTGGATGGCAAGCTGATAGCGACCAATTACAGTCGGGTGGTGACCGCGGTGTACGATCCGGTTGAGAAGAAACCGTTTTTTCACTACTACCCTAACTCGGTTATCCTTTCCATTGCACCGAACGGTTGTAATCTCAAATGTTCGTTTTGTCAAAACCATCAGTTTACTGCAGAAAAAGCGGAAACCAAAGAAATCAATCTTCAGACGATTCTGGAATATTCCGGGAAAAGTCACTCGATTGGGGTGGCCTACACGTTCACCGAGCCGTTAATTTGGCCCGAATATCTTGTTGATGCCACCCGCAAACTGAAGGGGATTGGACAAAAGAATATTTTGGTTTCCAACGGGTATGTTAACGAGAAGCCACTCAGGGATGTGTTGCCCTATGTCGACGCGATTAACATCAGCGTCAAGGCCATGAGGAATGAGGTGTATGAAAAATACATGGAGGGCAATGCGGACGTGGTGCTCAACTCCATTCGGATTGCGGCCAAAGAGACGCATTTGGAAGTAACGTACCTGCTGATACCCGGCTTGACAGACAGTGACAAAGATATCGGTGATTTTATAGACTTCATGGTCGAAGTGAACAAGGACATTCCCGTGCATTTCAAGCGTTTTTTTCCGCATTACAAGATGACCGATATCCCAATGACGCCCAATGAAACGATGGTCAAGGCCTACAAGTTGGCCAATCAAAAGCTGAGTTATATTTATCTGATTGACACAGACATTGACGGGGTTTCGGATACGTTTTGTCCGAACTGCAAACGTTTGATCATAAAGCGAAGAGACTATCAGGCAAACCTAGGCGGGATGCGCGGGGCGAACTGCAAATTTTGTGGCCATCGAATAAACATCAAATTCTAGTTTACCTGCATGTTGTTTGAATCGATTTACAATGGATTAAAGGAGCCAGATACAAGAGTATGCGATTTTTGAAATCGATTCGAAGAGGCGTTATGGCGACCATGTTGACATCGGCTGTTTTTCTTTCCTGCGAAGACGATGGTTCGACCGATGTAGGTCTGATAGGTCTTAACCAATCGGAGGCAGCGGGGGCGGTACGGGCGGACACTTTGTACATTGATCAGATAGTTCAACAACGGTCTTTTATGGATTCGGTGAACACGTCCGGCGCGGATCGGTGGTATGTCGGAAAAATCGACTCGTACGAATTCCGTTCGCTGATGAAGTTTTTCTTTACCGCAGACGTGGAGAGCGTTACGGTTCAGAGCGCAAACCTTAAATTGGTGACGACGGAGTCCTATGGGGGTACCGGGTCGCTGACGATTAACCTCCATCCCATAAAGAAAGCATGGACTGCCGAGGACCTTCGCTGGAACCGTTTTCAAGAGAATGCAGATTTCGGCGACCCTGTTGCGTCAACCACGATTACGCTTCCGCTAGCCGCCGGCACGACGGTGATCATCCCCATACCCAAAGAGACCGTGCAACATTGGATATGGGCGATAAACGATTCGAACAGGGCGAAACTGAACAACGGTCTGATGATGTCCTTTTCTTCCGGGGCCAATGTTGTACAGCAGTTCTATTCATCCAATGTCTTCACCACTGCGAATCTGCCGGATACGACAAAGACCGCATTTCTGGATGTCTTTTACAGCAAGTTTAACCCGGTCAACCAGGTGCTGACCGTAGATCATGCGTTCTCCATTCCTACCGATCTTCGAGGTAACTCCGGTTTAAGCGGGTACATTTACCGTGACAATTCTCCTCAGAGTGCAAATACCTTGACGGTTGGCGGTGGGGTTCCGTATCGCTCTCTGTTGAAGTTCAACACGTCCAAAATTGCCACGAACGGAACGATCAGCAACGCAGAGCTCGTTATGACCTTGGATCAGTCCGGCAACTATCTATTCAATCAGGGTGACACGTTGAGCTTGCAGGGGCTCCGGGTTAACGAGGATGTGCCTGACTGGAAGCCGGGCATGGTCGAGTTGAACGGGACGGATCTGTCGAGACTGTTTAATGACACCAAATTCTCAAGACGGGTTACTGACGACATTAGTGATGATACGCTGCGGATCAATATTACAAATCTGGTGCACGAATGGGCGATCAATCCATCCGGCAATTTCGGAATGCAATTGTTTTCTGCGAACGAGCCGTTGAATATATACAGCCATCTTTTCAGGGTTCGTTTTCTTAGTGATTCGTTGGACAGGGAAAAATCGCCGAAGATCATTCTAACTTACACTTTACCGCCCAACCGATGAAAAGATTATTTAACTATATAGTATTGCTGTTCGTATTGGTGTCTCCGATTCTTCGCGCCGGGGGATCGTCGTATTCGAGTTCGCGGTACGGGTTGATTGAATTTCGGCCGTCCATTCGTTCAATGGGTATGGGAGGTGTCATTCTTGCCATCCCCGGTCAAACGAGTACTAATTATTATAATCCGGCCGGCCTGATTGGTTTGACAGCGACTCGTTTTGAAGGTAGTTTGTACTATCAGGGTAATCAGGCTACGACCAGGAATGGAGGGGCTTTTAGTGATCTTACGCATCTCAACCAGGTTTCATTCGCCCTTCCGTTTGGCTCGAGGTTCGCGGCAGCTTTCAGTCTGGCCAGATATTCATCGGTCGACTATCGATATGCACAGGCCGGTTCTTTTCAGAACGAACCGTATACGGAGAAATATACCGGGGACGGGGGCATGAGACAGTTGGCTTTCTCCTTTGCGTGGAAGGCGGTTCCGTCGACCAGCGTTGGACTTTCTGCACAGTACTTCATGGGGTCTATCAGCAGACACTGGGTAGTCAACTGGACATCAACCGAGTTTGAAGGGTCGGATGATCTTATCCAAGAAAACATTCGAGGTGTTCGATGGGTGGCGGGCGCAATTCACAGTGAGAAAGACTTTGACTACGGTATGGTAATAGCGCCCCCAGCCGGCATGCAACGAGATGAAGCAATTCAAAACGCAACCGGTGACACGACCAGTTACCGCAGGGTTAACGAAGGTCTTCCATTTGAATTGGGACTCGGAGCAGCCTACAGAGGCTTTAACCAGTACGTTGTTGGGGCCGATCTGGTGTTTTCCGCATGGAGCGCGATAAAACCATTTGGTCAAAGCCAGAAGCATCAAAATACGATTAAGGTAGCTTTGGGTGCGGAGAGATTGCCCAGCACGAGTATCAGCGCCGGTTATTTCGACTTGTGGTCATATCGGGCGGGATTTTATTTTCAGAATTTGTACGCCTCGAGCGCGACCGGAAAATTCGGCTCTGAATATTTCTTGACTACCGGTGCAACGATTCCCTTTAATCGGGGTCGTAATCAATTGGATGTAGCAATAGAAGTTGGCCAACGCGGTTCGATCGGCGGATTTCGCGTCCGCGACCGAATCACACGAATCAGTATTGCCGTATCAGGCGGTGAACGGTGGTTTCAGAACCGTAAGAAACGCCAGTAACGGATTTGTTGCTGGAAAGGAGCAGACTAATGAGAGGTCTATTAACCCTGCTGGTGTGTACTATGGCATTCAGTTTTCCAGGTCGCACCCAAAATCTTCAGGAAGGGACACCTGAATACGAATGTCTAAAGGTTTGGAGCACCGGCAGTGAATATTGGAAAAACAAGGAGTACGGGAACGCCGTGCCCTATTTTTGGCAGGCCATGGACTGCGATCGCCAGCTGCGTCCGGACAAAGAAAAAAGGCTGTTCGGAAGTGTGTTTGAAAAACTGGCCGATTCGTATGTCCGTTTGAAGAAACTGGACAGTGCGATTTATGTGTTTCGATTGGGGCTTAAGTACACAGACGACCCTTTGAACATCTACCGTATCGGTGAAGTGTACCATAAACACGCGCTGCAATTCGATTCAGCAGCAGTATACTATCGAAAGTACTACGACGCCACAAAGAGTGCCGAGGAAATCAAGAGAATCGCTGGTATGTGGGTCGAAGCGGGAAAATACAAGGAAGCACTTACCACGTATTCCGAATATCTTGACTTGAAACCGGACGATCAGGAGATCTGGGTCTATATACTGGATCCGTTCAAGAATCAGTACAAGAAAATCTATGGAAAAGACAAATGGCTTGAACAATGTTTGAAATTCAGTGAGTTGTTTCCGCAAGCGAACAGGGATTTCTACGTGAACGATCTGCTTGACCAGGATATCAAAGCCGGGATGTATGACCGGGCAATCAAAACGGCCAGGGAAATATTGGCGAAGGATTCTACGTCGAAGGTTATCTGGGTCAAGCTTGGAGACATCTACGACGCAAAGCAGGACAGGGATAATGCCATTGCTTCATATGAAAAAGCGGTAAGCCTCGATGCACAGGATCCGGATTTGTTGTGCAAGCTGGCGCGCGTTTATCTCGATAACAAACAATTCAGCAAAACATGGTCGCTTTCCCTGCAGGCCGCGGATATCCGCAAATTTGGTCAGCCGTATTTCCTGATTGGTATAACGATTCTTGATGGAATCAAACAATGTTCCGGCAACGTGCTGAGCATAGAAGCCAAGGAAGCGAATATGGTTGCTCTAAAATACTTTGAAATGGCTTCCAAGTATCCGGACAAGGAAAAGGATGCGCTATCGTATGCAAGTGTTTGCCGCCAGAACGGCATCACGAAATCTGACAGTTTTATGGGCAGCCTTGGGAAACTCAAGAACAGCGGCTGTTATGGATGGATGCTTGACCGGGACTATTACAATCCGTTTAACTAAATTATGTCGATGCCATAGTCAAACCTCCGGATGGTGTATGGCCAGGCCGGAGGTTTTGTTATAAGGAAAAACCCGAATAGGAGGTCGTTTTGAAATCGTATAAAATGTTCTTGATACTTGCAGTTGTTTTGTCGGCTGACGGGTTTAGTCAAGATGTCGCCGGCAGTTCAGCGCAATTGAGACAGTTGGTCAACGTGCCCACCGCCGGAGTCCTCGGTAGAGGTCAATATGAAGTAGGCATGCGTCTTTTTGACCGGGGAGGAGTGCTTGCCAACATCGAAGTTGGCGTTTCAGACCGATTCCAATTTGGCATTTCGTACGGCGGGGAGAACTTCATTGGATCGGGCAATATCGATTTCAATCCGCTGCCCGGAGTGGATGCACGCTATCGGCTGATTGATGAGAGTATTCCGGGCCCGGCTGTTGCAGTTGGTTTTAACAATCAGGGGTTCGGACGATTCCTGCAAAAGGTGCCGGGGGACACAAGCGGGTCCGAGGTGGATCGATATGTACAAAAATCGTTGGGACTGTTCATCGTAGCCAGTAAAAACTACGCTTTCATGGGCACGATAGGAATTCACGGTGGGATGAATTGGGCCGTGACGGAGAAAAAAGACAAAGATAACCAGCCGGCTTTTTTTGTTGGCGTAGACAAAAGCCTTAATCCGGAACTATCTCTCGTAAGCGAGTATATTCTGGCGCTCAACGATAATCGCGATTTGATAGGGCACGGACGCGGATATCTGAATGTGGGAACCAAGTTCAATTTTAACAACCAAATCATGATCGACTTCATGATGACAGACGTGCTGAATAACTCCAAGCAGATCGGTAAGTTCGCACGTGAATTCAGATTATCTCTCGTCAACCAATTTTAAGATTGTCAAAAAAATCGAACAAATTTGTTGACAAAGCTGTAACTTGGCTGTATATTAGTAGTGTCAAAAGCGGA
>JAGQUY010000060.1 GCA_020438245.1 Bacteroidota bacterium | reverse complement strand
CCTACGGGTATCCCTCTTCGGTCACTTTTTTTTTTTTTTTTTTGAGTCTTTTGGATCGTGGCGTCCTCTTTGCAACCGCACATATTCGCGGTGGCGGAGATATGGGGGAAGCCTGGCACAACGACGGCAAGATGATGAAAAAACGAAACACCTTTACCGATTTTATTGCCTGTGCAGATTATCTGGTTCATGAGAGATACACGGTCCACGACTGCATGGCCATCCAGGGAGGCAGTGCCGGAGGCTTGCTGATTGCCGCGGTGCTGAACATGCGTCCCGATGTTTGCAAGGTTGCTCATTTGGCGGTTCCGTTCGTCGACGTGATCAATACCATGCTGGATGAATCATTGCCCCTC
Source organism: Bacteroidota bacterium (assembly GCA_020438245.1). GTDB lineage: Bacteria > CLD3 > CLD3 > SB21 > SB21 > JAGQUY01. The sequence continues at coordinate 5,373 of JAGQUY010000060.1, read as the reverse complement.
ACCGTCGGCGAGTTTTTGGAGTGGGGCAATCCCAAGAAAAAGGAAGAATATGACTACATGAAAACCTATTGCCCGTACACAAACCTCACAAAGAAAAACTATCCCGCCATACTGGTAACGACATCGTTCAACGACAGTCAGGTGATGTATTGGGAACCGGCAAAGTACGTCGCCAAATTGCGCTCGCTGAAAACCGACAACAATCCGCTGCTATTCAAAATCAAGATGGAAGCGGGACATGGCGGGGCCTCCGGAAGATACGATTACCTAAAGGACCAGGCGTTCAACTACGCGTTTGTCCTGAATCAACTTGGTATTACAGAGTAGCGAATCGATTAATAATACACCCCCCGCTACAAATGAACTTCCCCTCATTACGACATAACCCTCGCCGCGAAAAATAACCCATTTTTGACCCATGATCTGTCGGCCAATTGGCTATTTTGAAGGCAGTTGATAGAATCCGGACGTCCCGTCAAATCCAGCGTCCGCTCACCTTCGTAAGGAAATCTATGCGGTATCTTCAACTAACCCTGGCAGGGTTGTTGGTCTTTTCGATTGTTTTTTGGACGAACAAACCCACCGGGGAAACCATCCGGCGGTCTTCGGTTTCCGCTGCAACTCAGCTTGAGACTCGCCTGAAAATGAAAGAAGAATTCGCACATCAACCTGAAGAAAACCCGGGCGCGTTCGAAAATGCTCTGCAGGAAATCAAAGTGGCGCGAGATGGACGCACGTATCCGGCGGATTACAGGATGAAGGCGTTTCGATCTGCGGAAAAAGCACTGAGCAGATCAACCTTGCGCAAGGGCGCCGATGCCGCACCCCTTTCTTGGAAAGAACGCGGTCCGGGAAATGTGAGCGGCCGTACCCGGGCCATTGTCGTTGACCCGGACGATCCCCAAAAACAAACCTGGTTTGCGGCGAGCGTCGGAGGCGGCATCTGGAAAACCACCAACGGAGGCGCCACCTGGCAGAACAAGACTCCGCTCCTTACCGCATTATCTACCATGACGGTTGCCATGGCCGGTTCAAATCATAATACACTGTATGCGGGAACCGGAATGGGATTCGGCCGGCTGGTTGACCTGGCCGGCAGCGGCGTCTGGAAATCTACCGATCGCGGAGAAAATTGGTTCCAACTTTCAAGTACAGCCAACGGCCAGGTACTGCTCGCGATCAACCGGCTGGTCATCGATCCGCAGAATGAAAACGTCGTCGTACTGTGCAGCAACGATGACTACACCTCTTTTGGTCCCAACGGCGGAGAGCGCGTGTCCGGCATTTTCAAAACAACGGACGGCGGCACTTCCTGGACTCAAACGTTCGATGCCGATGCATTCTTCGGAACAGCAACCGACAATCGTGTTCAGCAAATCGTGGCGAATCCGATGAACTTCAACACCCTGTACGCTACAGTGAATGAAGTCGGTGTGATCAAGTCGACCGATGCCGGAAACACATGGGCTGTTTCGGCAGCCAATTTTGCAAACCCTGCGGATATCGGTTTTGGTGAGGGAACGTATCAGGGAATAAGTACGCGTACGGAAATGGCCATTTCGCCGACGGATACCTCAAGACTCTATGCTGCGGTAGAACGTCGGCGAGGCATCGCAAAACTATTTATGAGCCCCAATTCCGGCGCGACATGGAATGAAGTCATCGATACCGGTTCCAATCCCAACTGGTTTTCCGGCGGCGGCGCGTCAGGCGCCGTGGCGTACAGCGCCGGATGGTTTGACAATACGATTGCAGTCCATCCGTATGATCCTGATATCGTCTTCGTCGGCGGGGTGGAGCTCTATAAAATCCATGTCGACCCATCGGCAAAAACGCGAACAACCACGCTGATCGCCTCGACGGGAGCCGTGCACGCCGATCACCATGCGTTGGAAATCATACCGATCAATCAACAATCAAATACCTTTACGATACTCAACGCCAACGACGGAGGCCTGGCCAAATCCACCAATGGCGGAACGAGTTGGCAACCGATCCGCAACATGGTAACCACCCAATTTTATGGCGCCGACAAAAAACCCGGCTTCTCGCAGTACTTTGGAGGCATGCAGGACAACGGAACATGGTTTTCCTCCGATGATCCAACTGCGACATCGCCGTGGAATTTTGCGCTCGGCGGAGACGGTGTCGAGGTCGCTTGGAATTTTCGAGACCCTGACCTGATGATAGGCGGATCTCAATATGGTGTCTATAGCCGATCGACCGACGGCGGTGCCACGTGGCAGCCTGTCCCCGATGCAAAAGCGGGTAATGCGCCGTTTGTCAGCAAGATCGCCTCTTCGAAAATTGATCCGGATCTGTTGTTCACGGTGGGTGACGCGGGTATCAAACGGTCGGACGATTTTGGCGCTTCGTGGACGCTCACTCCCATCAACGGCAACTGGATCGGATACCGGGCGTTCGACAGAGTTGACATTTCCCTGTCCGATCCGCAAATCGTTTGGGCCGCTTCACGCCTCGACCTGGTCTCTTTTATTGGGCGCAAAGGCGGTATCCACGTATCCACCGACGGAGGAGTTTCCTTCAGCGAGGTCTCCGACAAGTTGCCGGCAACCGTAACCGAATCCTCCGGATGGGCGACCCATCCGACCAATCCGAATACGGCGTATGCCCTTTTTTCCGCAACCGGAACTCCCAAGGTCTTGCGCACTTCCGACCTGGGTCAGACCTGGGAAGACCTGTCTCAGTTTGATCCCGGAAGTCGGCAAAGCCTGAATGGTTTTCCGGATGTCGCGACATTCTCTCTGCTCGTCATGCCGTTTGACACGCTGACGATATGGGCGGGTACGGAAATCGGGCTGTTTGTTTCGTCCGATGGCGGACAATCCTGGTCCCTTGCCGACAACGGAGTTCCGCGCGTGGGTATTTTTCAGATGAAAATCGTCGATGATCAGATCCTCCTTGCAACGTACGGACGCGGTATTTGGACCGTGCAACTGCCGGAGCTGCAGAATTATCCATTGCCCTCCGCAACGTTGTCCCCCCGTTTGATAGCGCTGGCGCAGCGGCCGACCGGCGAACTGCAGATCACCGCAAATCTACGATCGGCTTTCGATTCCACAATCATTGTTATGAACGACCAGACCGTTGCCCATCTCGGAGAAACCAACGGATTGACGGATACTACGATCCTGTTTCCGGTCACCATCGCACAAACCGTCTCGGCTTCCATTCAATCGTTCAGGGATGGCAGAGTCTACAAAAGCTCCATGCGCGAGGCCTCGGTGTATCCGACAACCATCGCGTCGTCCTATTCCAATAATTTCAATTCACTGAGCAGCGCCGATTTTACCGGGAATTTTTCCATCCAAAGCTATCCGGGCTTCGGAAACGGTGCAATTCATTCCGCTCACCCCTACGCCGATCAAACTGAATACGTCTATCAGCTCAAGATCCCGATAACGGTCTTGGAAGATCACACCACGCTCCAGTACGACGACGTTGCCCTCGTGGAAGAAGGTATTGTCTCGTCCTACCTGGACCCGAACTTTTTCGACTTCGTCATCGTTGAGGGAACGAAGGACGGATTCAACTGGCTTCCGCTTGTCGACGGCTACGACGCCCGGGCAAATCCTTCGTGGTCATCCACCTTCAACTCTTCGTTTTCAGGTATCAATTCTACTGCGACCGGCTCGTCTGCGCTGTACGTACACCATCAAATTGATCTTCTGGCAACGTTTGACCCCGGCGATGTTATTTTCTTGCGATTCAGACTCCTCACCGATGCGGCAGCATGGGCATGGGGGTGGGCCATCGACAACCTTGTCATTAACGGAGATATCGTGCCGCCGGTGATCACACTTGGGGCGTTGGCTACTCCTGTTTTGGATCAGGTGCGCTTTGGAGTTGGCGCCGATGAGGCCCTCAGCGCTGCAAGCGTTACAGTGAACGGTACCGATGTACCGTTGACCAAATACGGCAGGCTTTTCTTTGGGGACTACGGTATCTCGAATACCGGCGCGCTGAACGTCGTCGCCAACGGATCAGACTCCAGTCTAAACCCAGGGGTTGCCGTTTCAAGAACCTACCACGTGTCCCCGCTGGCCCGCGGCCTTGCAGTGAATTCGTACACTATCACGGGACAAGGGGACGGTTTCGTAGTCGCTGCTCTGCACGGGAACGTGCAGATTCCGGAAGACTTTACCCTGGCAGGTCCGGCAGTTGACGTGTTGGCAACAGGAACCTCCGGTCAACTGTCGATCAGTACGCCGCTGGTTGGTGCAAAAACAAGAGTACGATTTTACGAACTGCAAAATCAATCGTGGAAACCCGTTCAATCGGAACTCAAAGCCGGAAGAATCGTCGCAACCTCATCGGGCGGTACACTGGCACTTTTTGAGAGCGCCGGCTTTGATCCCCTGCCGGCCACGTTTGAATTGATGCCCAATTATCCAAATCCATTCAATCCGGAAACAACCATCGAGTATTCGGTGCCCAACGAATCCAAAATTACCATAGCCGTTTACAATATATTGGGACAGAAAGTCAGGACATTGATCGATGAGGTTCGTCCGGCAGGACTACACCGGATTGTTTGGAATGGAAAAAACGACCGGGATCAATCGGTGGCAACCGGTGTTTACTTGTACCGGCTCGAGTCCGCTTCAACCGTACTTACCCGAAAGATGTTGTTTCTAAAGTGAGGTTCTTATGAAGGTAGCGATTGCTCTGTTCACCGTTCTGACTATCGCCGGTTGTGATAAAGAGTCAAGGCATGTCACGCTCGCCCGAGCGGAAAGGGACTTTACCGAAGGGCATTACCATGCCGCGCTCGATGCCTTCGTTGACTTGATTCCGACCCAAGGAATACCGGCCACGATCGGCGCAGGGTGGTGCGAAGTCAGGCTTGGCGACTACAACAGCGCCGCAAACTATTTTGAACAGGTTTCCTCAGACTCAATGGTCGACGCCAATGCCGGCTGGGCCTTTGCGTTGTGGGGACTGAACGATCCTGCGGGCGCGATCCAGAAAAGCGATGTCGCACTTACACTCGATCCTGACTTTGTTCTATCACTCGACCCGCGCGTGACGGCGAGTACGCTGCACTGGGTTGTTGCCGCCTCCTATCTCCAGCTAAGTGACTACATAAAATGCATCGAATCGATTCAGAAACTGGAACCCTCCTTTGCCCCCAATCCCGCCGATCCCAATATTGCCAACATCCTGCTGGCCAAACTCGAGAGTCTTGGCGGCGCACAACCCTGAATTCAGACGACTCGTTGAGTGACGGTTGAAAAGAATACCGTTTATCACTCCAGCACATGACAAAAATCCTTGCCTATCCATCGCTGCGAGGGGTTATTGTGTCGTGACGTGAAACTCACGACACCGTTAGTCAACAAATCATATGAG
>JAGQUY010000059.1 GCA_020438245.1 Bacteroidota bacterium | reverse complement strand
ACTAACCCAACCCGTCCTGAAGATCTTACGAGAGCGAAAGGAAGAGTCTACCAGCGAATGGGTATTTCCATCTCAGTCAAACAGAGGCAGTGCATCCGGTCATCTCGTGACACCAAATAAAGCATTCAAAAAGATTCTCGAGGACGCCGACATGAAGGACTTCAGAATCCACGATTTGAGGCGCACCATGGGCAGTTACCTTGCAATTCAGGGAACAAGTATGCCGGTCATCGGAAAAGCCCTAGGGCACAAGTCTCAGGCTGCAACGGCAGTTTATGCACGACTGACAAATGACCCAGTGCGACTGGCGATGGAAGCGGCGCAGAAAATCCTGTTCGAGGGTGAGGGGCTTGAACCGCCGAGCGACGAGAATGTGGTGCCTTTCGCAGAGCGGGAAAAGTCGGCGAAGAAGAGCAAGTCGGAGAAGAAGAATAAGCAGGCTAAGAAGCGGAGAAACTCATAATGAAGAAGCTGAAAAAGACAGAGGGCGGAATGTATTGTTTTCTTGTCACGTTCGATCCGTCTAGCGAGGTGCTGAACGTTGTTGATTTGAATGCTCAAAGCCAAGCGACCGATGCCGATCAATCGATAGTAACTCAAGATTCATCGACGTCTCCTGACTCGCAAGACAAGCCGGTAACTCGGGATCAGCCTCAGGCGACGAAGACGGAAGTGAAGATGGAAGATAAGGATTCAGAGTCAATCGAATCTTTTGCTACGAGCACCACAGAGGCTCCTCGTGAAGTACAAAGAAAATCTCGCCCTCCAAAAGCTAGAAGGGACTACAGTCCTAGTGATTTGCTGTCGCGTCAAGAAGCAGCAGAGTACCTTGGTGTTGCTGAACAGACCTTGGCAGTTTGGAAGTGCACAGGACGCTATGATCTGCCCTATGTAAAAATCGGAAAGCTAGTGAAATACAGAAAGACTGACCTTGACAGGTTCATCGAAGGCATGAAGCATGAGTCGCTTGCTTGGAAGAAAAGAGATCCATAGTTTTCTTCGTTCGTCAGGCGAATATTGTCAAGCAGGTACTTATGGTTCTCTAAAGTACGCATTTTGAATGGCTTGGCAGATACATGTACACGTACGACGGTCTAGGACAAGGAAATAAAAGGTAGAGTTCTGAGAAAACAAGTGATGTATGATCGATGGATAGCTCGCAGAGCCTGCAAAAATGAATTCAGCCGAGATACTAAAAAAACTAAGAGTATATCGTACCAGGCATATTTATCAGCTTGGTTGTACGGCTTCAGATCAGCTAAATATTCATGCTCAGCAAAATCGGGCCTTTAACCTTGCATTTGCATTGCAAGAGGAAGTGCTCCATGAAGGTATGGACGTAGCTGTAATTGGAGCTGGCATTGCCGGAGTAACAGCGGCATCTGCTCTAGCCGCAGCCGGTGCTCAAGTGACGCTCTACGATTCAAAGACAGCTGTTATGCACTTGCAATCAGGCAACCAGACTCGGTTTCTGCACCCAAATATTTCATTGTGGCCAAGGCGTTCATTTGGTTATCCCGTAACACATCTGCCATTCCTGAACTGGCGGGCCGAAACTGCCGGTAGCGTAGTCGCTCAACTATTGAAGCAATGGATAGTGCATAAAGGAGTGTATGAAACGCAGATTCGAACCAAATTTGGTTGCACAATCAGAGAGGTTTTGTTCGATCCAGATGACGAGAATTTAGTAATTCTTCGAAAAGCGAAAGGTACTGACACTTGCAGAATACTTGTGATTGCTGCCGGGTACGGCATCGAGCGCCGTCCTATGAGTCGCACGCCTTCATATTGGCGAAATGACGATCTGGCGCAGCCAATAATTACATCAGAGAAACGACGAACTTACCTTGTATCGGGATCTGGAGATGGCGGACTTACTGAAGTTCTTAGACTAACAATTCGAGAGTTCCATCATCAAAGATTCATACAGGCAGTAATGTTCGACCAGTGGTTGTTTAAGCAGGCAAACAATGTTCAAAAGCGACTTCGCCTGAATCGTGATAAGCCTCAACTTGTATGGAACAGATTCATGTCATCACGGAGTCGGCATCGGATAGAACCGTCGTTTCTCCAACTCAAAAGAAACGACACAATTGTGTATCTTAATTCTCGAGGAGATTTCCCGTCAACATCCAACGCCCAGATTCTTCATCGACTATGTGTCGCGCTTTTGATCCGGCGTGGAATCGTCAAGTACATACCTGGGCGCCTTACTGATGTCTACGAGAACGGAAATGAGAAAAAGATAGCTCGAATTGACGGGCCATCGGGGCAGTCATTTATAGAAGTAGATGAGGTAATTGAACGACACGGCACAAATCCGACCTTAGACAAGTTGTTTCCGAGAGATCGGCAATTGTTTAACAGACTGAGGGATAGTTGGAGAGATACAGTAGATCAGACATGGGTACCCAGCTTTGACCGAGAGTTTCTGGCCGACGAGTTTAGAAGGAGTTATCTTGAACGCGCATACAAGATCGGTTTCTTACTGATGCCGACGGATTCTTTAGGCGATTTAGTTTCTCAAGTCTTAGAGAATCTCGACTTCGACGAGCTACCTGAAAGTATTCAGGCATGGATAGAAGACAATGGAGCGGGTGGTGTCACGGAACCTTGGTTAAATCGAGATTTCACTCTTACTGTAGAGGACTGTGACATTCTCAGGCACGGTGGACGTGACTTTCCAGACTTCATTTATTCTTGGCGACAGTACAAACCACAACAACAGTTGCTTGCGGAACGGGGGGATCCACCAATTCGAGATCGTTGCCTATTTCTCAGCACGAATAGCCGGAGACTAATTGAACACTTGCTCCGGTTAGATCAGTTGCCTTACCATGTCTTTAGGATCTTTCCAGCCGACACTTTTGAGCCTTACCTCGCCGAACATTTCCCTCCGCCTGCAGGGACAGATCGCGAGCAGCCTCGGCCAACTCCCTTGGTCAACTTTGATACTCATGTGTTTCTTCTGACTCACGATAGTGATGCTCGAATGGATGCCGAGAATGATGATGACTACTTCGAAGTCCAGTGTATAGATGGAATGCTTCAAGCACACTCGTTGCTTCGCTTGCCAGTTCTTTTGGAACTACTTATGAATACTTGGCCTACAACGAAAGTACATGGAATGGGATGGGCAATTGTAAGGACTCAGCACGACAATCAAAATGATCATGATGGTAATCGTCTTCTAGAGTGGAATCCATAACCTTTTAGAAGCGTACACCGAAGAGACCCCCGTCTGCAGTTGCATCGGTCAGCGTGGGTGAAATTACGTGCTCAAGAAGCTCAAAGTCGTCGGGCACTTGGTCTGAATTTAGCGTTATTATATACTGGAAATTTTCGGACATGGCAGCCTGAGCGCCTGTAACAATAGCATTTGCTCGCTGACGCACCTCCATATGGTCGAATACCTGGCTGTCATGAATGAGGAAACCAGGTCCTAGATTTCGGTGGGACAACAACTCTGTAAGAAGTAAGTCAAAGCAGAAAATCTCCATGCTCCTAATTCCTGCACTTCGATCACCTTCTAGGTGAGCTGCAAAATGTGGACCATTTAGTTCTGGACTTATTGTCAGTTGACCAGGTTCTAATACAGACTTCGAAATCTCAGAGAAACCCAATATGGCTTTCTTTAGCTCTTGATCACGCTCTTTGTAGTCGAGGCGAAGACGAGACAGGAGTTGATTTCTTTCGACATTTAGCTGAGTCTCTTCCCCTTCAATGGTCTCGGCATTGGCGAATCTTTCAACAAGCATTTGTACACGGGCCTCAAGTCGCCCTAGTTCTTGTTGAAGCTCGTTGTACTGCTCAAGAGCACCGCCCGATTCCAAAATCGACATCAGCTCACGTTGACGCTTCAAAAGACTAGTCTGTCGACTGCGTCTTTCGTTAATTC
>JAGQUY010000058.1 GCA_020438245.1 Bacteroidota bacterium | reverse complement strand
GTGGTCTTTGTGCTCGTGCTGGCGACGATGATGTTGCCCTTCCAGGTGACGATGATCCCGCTCTACATTCTCTTCACGGGCACGCTGGCCTGGGGCAACACCTTTCTGCCGCTGATCGTGCCGACCTTCTTTGGCAATGCCTTTGACATTTTCCTGCTGCGCCAATTCTTCCGCACCATCCCCGAAGAGCTGGCCGACGCTGCGCGCATCGACGGCGCCTCCGAATTTCGCATCTTCTGGGCGATCATGTTGCCCCTCTCCAAGCCGGTCCTCGCCGCGATTACCGTCTTCACCTTTCTCTGGGCGTGGAATGATTTTACTGGTCCCCTGCTTTACTTGACCGACCCACGCCGCTTTACAATGGCGTTGGGATTGCAGGATTTCCAGGGGCAGCATGCGGTGTCGTGGAATCTACTCATGGCCGCAGCCGCGGTCTTTACCATTCCGATTGTAATTCTCTTTTTCTTTGCGCAGCGAACCTTTATCCAGGGGGTGAAGCTGACGGGGCTGAAGGGGTGAGAATTAACAATTCACCGTTCACTATTCGCAATTCATCATTGTAAATTGTTAACGGTGAATTGTTACCTTATTTTTGATCAAATAGAGGTTGATCCTACTCTGAGTTGATCCAAGAGCTTCAAACAGAGGCAGATCCTACTCGGAAAACGACTCAAAACGAAGCAGAACAGTACCTTTCCAAACAAATAATGAGGTCATCGGCGTAAGGATGAGCAGCAAGTAACTCAATTCGTTTGAGTTGTCCATTGTCAAAATAGAGTCGTCCAGGGATAGCGATAAGATCGCGGACAATGCGTTTTGCGCCCCAGAGTGCGAAAGGTGAATCGATGAGACCACGATGACGGAAGTCAGTCAGGAGGTTGTGACAAATATCAGTTAAGAGCACTAAAGCTTTCTGCGCTTCAAGATGTTGTTTGCGCCGGGCAGAGAGACCTAAGCCTTGTTTATCGTTGCGAAATTGCTCGATTTCGGCTTCGCCTCTCTGGTTGTACTTGTCCATAAAAGCTTGTTTGGAAGGGAAAGTTAGGGTCGTCACATAATAACTATGTCGCCACCGCTGCTTTTTCCAACGCCTCGCAACCAAAACATCGATAGGCCTACCGAGCTGAAAAGTGGGTTGAACTCGACCGATTTGGCATAAAGAATCATAAGGATCCCACCGCGTCACTTGGCGAGCTAAGGTGTTGGCACGATTGCCAGAGAACCCTTTGCCAATGACTTGATAACCGCGTTGGAGCAGCCAACGTAGATTTTTATCCGTACCAGACCCACCATCAAGGCGATAAAGCACATGGTTGCGCACGGAAGGCCCTAAGTCAAATGAACTTTCGACGCCTGTGACGGCTGGTTGGAGACATTCCATCGTCAACGCGTTTCCAGGAAAGACCTCGGACCATAGCGTTTCTTGGTACGCGGTGGCATTGACACGGGCTAATTGCCGACCAACCCTGTTTTTTTCCCAGCAAAGTATCCTTTTTTGCTGCCTTTTGCCTGTTTTCCGCAGGGCAAACCGGATAAATCGAAGTCGAGCATCAGGAATCCACGCCAATCATGATTTTTCGCCCGGCTGCTCTTATCGCTGATTTGGCGCATAGCTAACCGTAATTGGTCAATGTTCGTTTGACTTAGACCATTGAGGGCCAAGGACAGCGTTGACTGCTCTGCAAATTGTTCGATTCGTTTGACTTGTGCCAATTTTCGCTCTGGACGCAATTTCGTATTGACTTCGCTGATGTACTTACAATCACTCAATATGCTCAGAATTAGCTGATATAGTTTGTCCGCAACATCAAATTCACCCTTTTTCGCCTTTAATGTTACCAATTCAAGTGGTTTCAACACCTTTTGCGCTTCATAATAGGCTATCAATGCACCGAGCGGCGCTCTTTGCGTATTCGTCAGCTCATCCGTTTTACCAAATTCTAAGGTCATAATCGTAGCCTCCAGCTTCTCTAAGTCAAATGAACTTTTGGCGACATCATGCCATCATCCTTATTTTGATGCGAATTTGGGACTATATCGACCGCTTTTGACCTTGTTTCAACTCATTTTGAATAGAAAACGCCTCTGTTTGACCGTTTTCCTTCAAAAATAAGGTACGAAATATGAGCGATGGGAGGAAACAATGATGCGACAACAGAAATGGACACGGTGGGTGATCACCCTGTTGCTCTTGTTGACCAGCTTATTTGGTGTCGCAATCCCGGCAAGAGCCGCATTGACCGGTACGCCACAGACGATACCCGCTGCGCAGACATCGCCGGCAGCGATCCAGACTGGGCAAACAATC
>JAGQUY010000057.1:9899-12581 GCA_020438245.1 Bacteroidota bacterium | reverse complement strand
GCCTGACAGGTTGGGATATCCACATCATGAATGGATGCAACTTTGAAACGCGCAGAAGGTGCATTCATTCTGGCGCGCCGAATCATCGAACTGGAATGATCAATTCCGAGAACGTCAAACGAGTGCCGCGTCATCAGTTCAGCGAGGTTACCACTACCACATCCAAGGTCGACTACAAGACCAGAAGTAATCTTACTGCGGCTTAGATGCGATTTAAGAAAATTGGCGGCTGCTGTAGCAATATCCGAAAAACCCAAGTCGTGGACCAGTGCAAGATCCCTCGAATATGTGTTTGAACTCTTCAAAAAAGGTAAGAGAGGGAAAAATCGTGACTGCCAAACTGAAGTCCTGACCGGCAGTCCCGGATAAATGCGTAGTCAAACAAAAACCGGTGATCCCTCCATTGAATGGGTATGCCCAACCCGACCGCCAAGTCGCTCGCATCCAAACCGGAGCGAAAAAAAATCTTATTCAGAATGTTGATTTCCGTTCCCAGATGAATACGGGTACTTTGTTTTTGAGTTTTCTCCAGGTCGGCAGCAACAAGCACACCTTTTACCGTTCCCTCAAAGGCCCTTGCATAGCTGATGCCGTATCGGGTTACGCGGGGAAGCTTATCCTGAGTCGTCTGATCGCCTAGGCCGGAAGGATCACGCACGTAGTTGAAATCCTGGAACAACTGGTGTATCGAATAAGCAAGGCTCAATCCGGCCAGTGGCTTGTACATGAATCCAATATCTGTTCCCAAAGAGGTGGAGGATACATCAAACACCTTGGAATACATCCAAGTAGGAGTAATACCCGCGGCAAATTGATCTGTAAAGCGGATCGCAAACCCCATAAAAACGGCGTATTGCGTATCTTCGATTTGCTGCCCGGTTGGTTCGCCGTTCGATGAGCGGCCTTCATAACTTCGGAAGCCGCTTTGCAAGAGGCCCATTCCATAGCCGGCGGAAGGCGGCAATGGACTGACAAAACCTATGAAGTTAAACGTCCGATCAAAGCTCATCGCACTGGCGCTCACAGAAGCTTCACGAACTCGGATGAATCCCAGTCCGGCAGGGTTGTAAAACGGTCCCACCGCTCGGTCGGCCACAGCACTATATGCATCGCCCATTGCACGAGCTCGAGGACCAAGTCCGATGCGTAGGAAACTTCCCGCTTGACCAGCCGATTGAGCGAGCAGAGATCCGGACATGCAAAGTGCAAGAAATCCGGGAAGGATCCGATCCATCAACAATCTCAATTTCTCACCGTTATTTTACCCCAAAATTTCTTTTTGCCGGCTTGGATTATATAAACGTATGTCCCGTTGGCCACCCGCTGACCCTTGTTATTCCGCCCATTCCACGCCACGGTTTGTGAAATCGGCTGTTCATCCGCCACTGTGGACACCAGATCCATGGCGAAATCATAAATTCTGATGGTAACCCGATCTGTCGCTGAATTGAGCCCGGTTTCATCAAATTGAAAACGCGCAACATTCGGCTCAACGCTTGGTGAAAAAGGATTGGGATAAGCGTAACTGTTTGGTGTCCCGGCAACTCCGGGCGTCTTGAATGCTCGTGGAATGCTCCAAGTTTCCCCGCGATCATACGATATACACAAGCCATCTCCGGTTCCGACATAGACTATGCCGTTTACCTGATCTACTCCAACGGCTGAAAACTCAGTGGTATAGGTTCGGTCACCGGTCATAGCATCGACCAATGTTTCACGCTTCTCCCAGGTCAAACCAAGATCGTCCGAGCGGAATAGTCCCCCATTCGCCGCAACCCAGACTGTTTTTCCGTCAAATGCCATATTGTTGACGAACGCCCCCTGAAGGACGACACGCCAGGTTGCCCCGCTGTCTGCCGTCACGTTCACGCCGTTCGACTCTGCAGGATCCAACGCGCGATTACCTGCCGCCCAAATATTCCTATAAGTCAATCCGTCCTCTGAATAGATCTGTTCTCCCAGCGCAACAACGAAATTTCCTGAAATTCCGCTGTTCTGTGCGTTGTACCTTTTCCAACTGAGTCCGTTATCCGGTGAAAAGTTTATGCCGCCGCCTGTTCCGACCCAAACACCGTCCCTTGCAAGCGCAACAGAGAACCCTCTGTGATTGACATTCCGACTGCAATCGTTCAAACCTGAATCACACGGAGCCACAACAAATTCGTAGAAACGATCCGCACGGACTTCATTCATGGTATCCGAGGGTAGCGTTGCCACCGTAAAAGGTCCAATTGTTCCGTCGGGAGACATCGTTGCATGTCTGACCACACCGGCAAATGAGGCAATCCAGATGGAAGAGTCGGTGACAGCGAGATCGTAGATCACGTTGTCTATCGCGCGCGGCGTCGCCCTGACCGAAATAGTATCCCCATTGTCTCGAACGAGCGGGTAGTAGAGGGGACTGGGTGGATCCACCGGCTGGGGAACATGTAACCATGTTGCTCCAAAATTTGTGCTGTAGGTAATACCGCCCCCGACCCCCGCAGTAGGTCTCGGCGACAACGAGGAATCGAATATGGTGGCGACGAAGATCTTTGATCCGACAATGGCAATCGCGGAAATCGTGCCTTTGTATAGGCCATCCGATCTTGAAAACGATGTCCATGTCGAAGCATCGTCGGTCGTGATGTCAAGATGGTCGTCAGACTGAATCAAGACCGTATCTCCGGAGACTGCAATGAC